>JAYELK010000031.1:0-23781 GCA_034717415.1 Campylobacterota bacterium
CGTGATAGACTTGGTAAAAAACCTCTCTTTTATCTACAAGCCAAGAGTTTTGTCTTTGCCTCTGAAATAAAAGCACTCACCCCATTTTTAAACAAATATGAGTTAAATGATGATGCACTTATGAGTTACCTCTCTTTTTTAGCTCCAACTCCTCCACATACATTTTTCAGAGGAATAAACAAGTTGGCATGTGGAGAGTACTTAACTTTGGATACTGCGTCATGGCATGTAGAAGTAAAAAGATACTTTGACCTACTTGATTCTAAACCAAATATTATAACCTCCAGAGATGAAGCTATCCACTCACTTGAGAGTTTACTAGAAGAATCTATAACAATGCGTCTAAATTCTGATCTGCCTATGGCTTCACTTCTCTCTGGTGGAATAGATAGTGCAACTATAAATGCTTACGCTCTTAAGCAGGGAATAAACCTGCCCACTTATACTTTGGGCTACAAAGAGTTTACAAAGTATGACGAGAGAGAAAATGCAAAAGAGAGTGCTGAATTTTTAGGTTTAAAAAACACTCAGGTGGAGATAGACCAAGAAGATTTCATCTTGGCATGTGATAATGTTTTTGAAACTCTTGATGAGCCACTAAATGACCCAGCAGCAGTTCCCCTCTACCTCCTTTTTGAACATATTAAAAAAGATGGCTACAAAGTTGTTTTGAGTGGGGAGGGAAGCGATGAACTCTTTTTAGGTTATAGACAATATTTTGAGTATCTTGACATCCAACAGGCTTCAAATCTAGCCCACAAAAACTGGTTAAAAAAATATTTCCGTTCAAACTTTTCTATGAATCGTGAGTGGGAGTTATACAAACGAATCTTTGATGATACTCTTCTCTTTCGCACCTCTGGAGATAAATTTACAGACCTTCAAAAAAACAACTTAATGAAAAGAAATGTAAAAGATAATGAATCACTAAAATATCTAAAACCATATAGAGATAGATTTGAAGCCTCTGCTCATAGTGATGAGAGCATGTGGTATAGCTACATAGACCTCAATCTCTTTCAAGCCGAGCATTTTTTAACTAAACTAGATAGAGTAAGTATGGCTCACTCCATCGAGTCGAGAACACCATTTTTAGACCATAAGTTGGCATCTACCCTCTTCTGCATCACTCCACACTTAAGATATGAAGATGGAGTTACAAAGTCACTGCTAAAAGAGATAATGAAACCTCATCTAAATAAAAAAATCTTAACAAGAAAGAAAAAAGGCTTCTCAAATCCATATATGGAGTATCTTGTAAACAGCAAAAAAATAGAGTTGATAAAAGAGGTAAATGAACAAACCGGCATCTTTAAAAGAACTGAACTCGACAACTATATAGAGACAGCTTCAAGAGGAAACTTTAAACAACATGTCTGGGGACTCTTCGTTTTAAGCGCTTGGCTTAAAAAATGGATGTTATAAACTCTAGTTATCTACTACAAAATTATTCCACTCTTTAATTGCCTCTTTTTTCGCTTTAGTGTGGTTGTTAATAGCCTCATTTTGTTCATGTACAAACTTTTGAATACACTCTTTATACTCTAAAACCTCTTCATTGTACTTATCATCATACTCTAACTCAAAAACTTCATGTATAATAGTTGGCTTGACACAACTATGCACAAAATTACATCCATCTGCATAAACTGATACCACTAACACTAACAAGGATAAAAACAGATTCTTCATAATTAACCCCTTTTTTATATTATACCTATTTTTCTTGCAGTTAAAAAGAGGTAATCTTTCCCCGTAATTGTAACTCTATACTTTTTTTGTTGAAGATATTTTTTACAGAAGTGTATATCTTTTAGAACCAAACTCATCTCAGAAAAAACATAGTTTGGCGCTTTTGCACCATATATCATCTCACCGTCAATCCATCTGCAGTTTGGAAAACCAAGTATTATTGCACCACCTTTTTCTAAGTGGTTTTGATATAAACTCATAAATGTTTCATTGAAATTTATATTTGAACTTTGCAGTGTTCCTATGGAGATAATCAGATCAAATCTTCCCAAATTCAACTCTTGAAGTTTGTTAATATCGTAACATATAAACCTACTCTTGGCATGTGAAAATTGCTCAGAGGCATACTCTATAGCAGATTGTGAGTAATCAACTCCAATAAACTCTTTTACCTCAAACTCATCATTACCGAGCATATCTTTTATAACTCTAAACTCATCACCTTTATTTATACCAAGGTTTAAAACTCTTTTTTTATCTTGGATATTTATAAATTTTAGTGCCTGTCGATAGTGATAAAGAAAACTAAATTGTGCTGTTTTATCCAAAAGAAAAAATTCACTATCAACACCATATTTTTCATTGGAATTGTCACTTTTATGGAAAGAGGAGTCTAAATTTAGCTTTTTAAATCTTAAAATAACGGAGTTTTTTAGAGTAACTGGCGTAAGCATCTTCATAAAAAAAAGCTGAGCCAAATCAACAAAAGCTCTGTAGCCTATCTTCTCAATATCTGACTCTAAAAACTCTAATTCAACAATCTCACCATCGCAAAACGAGTTTTTTTCAAACCACTCAACTATTTCTAAAGCTGTTTTTTCTTTTAAATCAATGGGCATTTTTACTCTATGGTGTTGTAAGAACGATCACCTGCATCACCTAAACCGGGAATTATAAACTTGTCTTCATTTAGTTTTTTATCAATCTGTGCTATGTAGATATCAACCTCAGGATAAGCAGAATTAACTACATCCAAACCCTCCGGCGAAGCTATAATATTAAGAGTAACAACTCTTAGAGGTTCTTTAGTTTTAATAACTTCTATCGCATCAACCATTGAGTAACCTGTTGCAACCATTGGATCTACTAAAAGTACCGTTTTACCCTTACAATCTGGAAGCCTATCATAGTAAAGCAGACTTCTATGTGTAGTCTCATCTCTCTTCATTGCCAAAAACCCTGCTGATGATTCAGGCAGAAGTTCTATAACACTATCAAGCATAGGCATTCCGGCTCTTAAAACTGTTGCAACTACTATATTTTTTTCATCGATTGCACTGAAATGGCTCTTACCTTTCCAAGTTGTTATAGTTTTTTGAACTAAAGGCATCTCTTTCATCGCTTCATAAACCAACTGCTTTGTCACTTCTACGATAGCATGTCTAAAGCGAATAGCATCACTTCTTTGATCTCTCAAATGTGTAATCAGTGTTTTTGTAAGAGGATTTGATAACTCATAAATCATTTTTAATTCTCACTCATCAAGATAAGTTCTAAACTTCCACTCACATAGTTTGCCAAGAAAGCTAAATCTTCTAAATCTTTATCATCAAAATCACCACGACTCTTATTTAAAAGCTGAATAACACCGATAATTTCTCTTTTAGAGTTATATATTGGAGTAGTAATAGTATTTCGAGTTACATAACCACTTTTTTTATCTATATTTGGTAAAAATCTAGGGTCATCATAGGGTGAATTTACAAGTTGGGGTTTGTTTTTCATATAAGTATCACCCACAATTCCAGAATCAAGAGCAATCACAATACGACCGATACCATCACTAAGTTTTGTCCAAAGCATCTTATCTTCGGCATCAACTATAAAGATGGAGCATCTGTCTGCATTTAAAAGCTGTTTTGCTTCGCTTGAGATAAGTTCAAGAGCATTTTGTACCTCTCCAAGTGCCATTAGCTTTCGTCCAAATTCTGCTATTTGATGGGATCTCTTCATCTGTCTTGCTCTAAATAGAGGTTTATCAACTCTAAAAAGCCACTAACATGGTGTGAAAAAAATATCATAAATTTGACATCTTCATTATTAAATCCACCCTCTTTATTTAGAAGTTCCATTATTCCGATTATCTCTCTTTGAGAGTTAAATATCGGTGCTGTTACAATATTTTTTGTTTGGTATCCGGTCTCTGCATCTATCTCTGATAAAAAATGTGGGTTTGAATATACATCATTTGCAATAATTGGTTTTCGTACCTTTAAAGTATGCCCAACTATCCCTTTACTTGATGGTATAACAATTTTTTCTACCTCATCTGAGAGTGTAGTCCAAAGTTCTTTTTTAACATTGTCATAGATAAAGATTGAGCATCTGTCTGCACCTACAACATTTTTTACATACTTAGAAATATGAGGCAGACCCTCTGATAAAGATTTTTTATCTAGTAACTCTCTTCCAAATTCAGATAATTTTGTATATGTGTTTGTCTCTTTCATGATGCAAGTCCTTTAATATTAAACAATTATAGTGTAAGTTTTTCTATAATCACTCCGTTATCTTTAATAAACTTTGAAATTGTATCAGAGTGAGTATGTTCATACTCTTTTGCATATACAATTCTTTTAATACCACTTGCGATAAGATTTTTACTACACTCGCTACATGGCTCAAGTGTTACATATATTGTAGCACCATCGATAGAGATTCCCTCTCTTGCTGCCCATATGATTGCATTCATCTCTGCATGTATCTCGTAAGTTTTTGACCATTCATGATGCTCTGGGGTATATTTACCTTCCCAATAATCACAACAGTTTACATACCCTGAGGGAGTACCATTGTAGCCTGTGCTTAAAATTCTGCCATCTTTAACAATAACAGCACCAACTTGTTTAGATACGCACTTTGAAGCAGTTGCCAACTCTAAGGCGATATTTATAAAATTTTTATCACTTAACATTACTCAATTTCTCTTATAGTTTTTATATCAGCATTGTGTTTTAATCTAGCAAAGTAATCACTCAAAACCTGTTCTCTTTTATCTGTCATTATTAGATTTATGATCTGATTTTTCACACTCTCTATACCCATCTCTTTAGGTGAAGCTATCTCTTTTATATAAAAACTCATATAACCACCTTTACCATTAGGAATAACTGCTGTAAAACTGTTTAGAGGTGTTCTCTCTAAAAGCTTAGCCAACTCTGGAGAGATTCTGTCGTATGGTAAAACCTGTTCGTTTGTTTCTATGTCTGGAGAGTGAAACATTGGATTATTTATCTTCTGTTGAAGTCTTGCTTTATTTTTTGAAACATACAAAACAACATCAAAAGAACTTGGATGAGTGAAATTATCTTTATGAAGCTCAAAATACTCTTCAATCTCACTAGCACTTGGAACAGAGAGAGAGGAGTATGCAATAGCCGAATATAACTTTTGAGAAAGCAGTCTCTCTTTTGTTTTAGCTTTTAACTCTGTTGAACTCAGACCACTTGAATTTCTAACAGCCTCATAAAATTCACTAAGACTCATCTTGTTTCTAGCTGCTGTTTTTTTAAGGTCATCATAAACTTCGCCACTGCTAACTCTTATCTTTCTCTCTTTTGTTTCTAAAATTTCAAGCTTTTTTCTTATCAGGTTATCAGAAGCCCTTGAAGCACTAACTTTTAAAAGTTGCATCTCTTTTTTTATATCGTAAGTAGTAATAGCACTACCCTTTACAACAATAGCCACACCACCCACCATCTCGGCACTTAAAGAGAAAGCAAAAACAAAAGTTAAAAATATTTTATACATACAGATCCAATTTGTAAAATTAAAAAAGTATTTTACCCCTTTTTAACCAACAATTGCCTAAAATTCCATTACTAAATTAAAAGGCTCTTTCATGGTTGTTACTCGTTTTGCTCCATCTCCTACTGGCTATCTTCATATTGGTGGTTTAAGAACTGCTCTTTTTTCTTATCTTTGGGCTAAGAAACATGCTAATAGTGGTGAGGGTGGAAAATTTGTTCTTCGCATAGAAGATACCGATAAGGCAAGAAACTCAGAGGAAGCTACAAAGGCTATACTTGAAGCATTTGAGTGGTTAGGGTTAGAACATGATGGCGAGATAACTTACCAATCTAGGAGAGATGAGATTTATGCAAAATATATCAAACAGCTTTTAGATGAGGGCAAAGCATATAGATGTTACATGTCAAAAGAGGAACTTACACAACTTCGTGAAACTCAGATGGCAAACAAAGAGAGAACTAAATACAATGGAAAATATCGTGACTTTGATGGAACTCCACCAGAAGAAGTTGAACCGGTTATCAGGATAAAAGCACCTTTAAGTGGGGAAATTCTTGTAAAAGATGGAGTAAAAGGCGATGTTAGTTTTCAAGCCCAAGATATTTTAGATGATTTTGTCATAGCAAGAGCAGATGGCTCACCAACTTACAATTTTGTTGTTGCAATTGATGATGCTTTAATGGGTATAAATGAAGTTATTAGAGGGGATGACCATCTCTCAAATACACCAAAACAGATAGTTATTTACGAGGCTCTTGGGTTTAAACTGCCTAAGTTTTACCATATTCCTATGATTCATAACTCTGCTGGTAAAAAACTGAGCAAACGAGATGGTGCTACTGATGTTATGGCCTATAAAGAGATGGGTTATACTCCTGCTGCTCTTCTAAACTTTTTAGTTCGTTTAGGTTGGAGTTATGGTGACCAAGAGATTTTCTCTATGGAGGAGATGATAAATCTTTTCAACCCTAAAGATATAAACAAATCAGCATCTATCTACAACACTGAAAAACTTGATTGGTTAAGCGCTCACTATATTAAAAACTCTTCTAATGCAAACTTAGCAGAACTTTTAACTCAGTATGATTTAGTTCTAGCTTCTCATGATAAAAAAGAGATACTTTTAGATGAACTAAAAGAGCGTGCAAAAACTTTAAAAGAGTTAGCTACTCTTACAAAAGAGATACTTACAACTCCAACTTCTTATGATGAAAAAGCTGTTAAAAAAGCATTTAAGGGAGATGCTATTGAAGTTTTAAATGCTTTTGGGGCTAAAGTTTCCACGAGCCAAGAGTTACATCTTCCAAGTGATTATCATACCTTAATGCAAGAGGTTGTAAAAGAGATGGGGATAGGTTTTGGTAAAATCGGACAACCACTTCGTGTTGCACTTTTAGGAAAGATGTCAGGTCCTGGACTTGACAGTGTAATGGCTATTTTAGGCAGGGATGAAACAATGCTTAGAATCGCAAATGCTATGACTGCCAACCAATAGAGGAAAATTACTCCTCTAAAGCAGTAGCATCTTCAAAGCTGTTTACCTCTTTTATACTGTGCATCATTATACCGTTGATAGTTTTATGATTTAAGCTGTATTTGGTTGCAAATGTTGTTATAGCTTCAGTATTAAAGATTTCAATATCTCTAACCAAGGCATATAACTCACCCAAAACACCCTCATCTTTAAGTAGAGCATTTTGAACATCCTCAGAGATATGCAGATGCTCTAAAACTCTGTTTAACTCTACACCAAAAATCGTATCAACAAGCGAAAGAACTCCAACAAAATATGCTTCACCTAACATATTGCTTCCAACTTCGGGGTCAATTGCTTTTATAAGACTCTGCATCAACTCTGTTCTGCTTTTTACCATTAACATAAGAGGGGAATTGTCTTTACCTTTAGAGATAGATTTTGAATAGATCATTAACCACTGTGCAAGTGGTCTTCTTCCCATAAGCATCAAAATATGGTGAATCGAAGATATTCTGTTTCTAAAGTGAAAATATCCGGAGTTAATAAACTGAAGCAACTAAACTGTAATAGCATGGTTTTTTTCAAACTCTGTCGTAATCTCATCTATATTTGTATCTCTCATCAACAAATCAGTAAGCTTGATAATACTTAAACGATCAGCATCAAACTTAGCATTTTCAATTATGCGAGGTTCAGCGAAAAAGTAACCTTGAAAAAGTTCACATCCTAACTTTTTAGCTAAATCATACTCTGAACTATTCTCTATTTTTGTAGCTACTACTTTTATGCCGTTTGCTTTAAGATGAGCGATAAAGCTTCCACATTCAACACCAATATCCCTATCAAAATTAATCTTAACAAAGGAGAGTTTACTTAGTATTGGAGTGAACTTTTTTATCTTTTGAGCGTCTAGAGTCGTATCATTTACAGCAAGTTTATACCCTTTCTCAACAAGCTGACCAACCCTCTCTATAACCCTCTCATCAACTTCTACATCATCAAGTATGGAAAAAATAAAAAACTCATTTGGAATAGAAAAAATCAAATCCTGCATAAGAAATTTTTTATCTATTTTAATAAATGCCATACGATGCCCCAACAATGCACGCGTACCAAACTTATTTAAGATATTACTTATAACAGAAGCACTAGCATCACGAGCATCACTTATAGTGCTTGTCTTATTTTTATCTCTATAGAGAACCTCATAAGCATAAAGTTCACCATCCGTACCAATTACTGGTTGCAGTCCAATATATATATGTTCCATGTTTACCCCTAATGCCTACATTTTATTATATATTTACAAAATAAAACATTAAGTAGCAAAACAACTAGATAGGCAGAACTCTAATATTTTTAGAAAGCTTATCTTTTAGAGTTGATTCTATCGCGTAAAGAGTACCTGTTGATGAAGATGCACAACCACTACATGCCCCTAAGTAACGGATATAAATATCGATATATTCATCACCTTTTTTAATGTCGATAACTTCCATATTTCCACCATCCATGATTAGAAACTGACGAACATTTTCATCTACTACAGCATCAACTGCTTTGATTTGTTGAACCAAAGTCATATCTTCAAATTTAGCTTCACCACTTGCACTAGCATCAGCAGCAGCTTTCATCTTTTCTTCATCCATCTCACGACGAGTATCTGCTAAAATATCTACAAGATAGTAATCTTTTGCTTCATGTCCACCAGGTCTAATACAAGATTTACAAAAACCACCTGCTTTTGTGTAGTCTGTTATCTGCTCAACTGTTTTTAAATCGTTGAGCCTAATAACCTCTTTAACCGTTCCCAAACTAACTCTAGCACACTCACAAACTATGATTTCTTCTTCAAAGCTCTCTGAATCAACACCCATATAGAGTCCAGCAGCTTTTTTTATAACATCATAAGCCATAACTGAACAGTGCATTTTTTGAGGTGGAACTGCCGGAGTATCAACATCATCACGAAGAGCAAGTTCAACATCAATATTTGTAATTTTTACAGCCTCTGCTACTGTTTTACCGATACAAAGTTCAGTCATAACATCACTAGATGCGATAGCTGTACCACAACCAAAACTCTTAAATTTTGAGTTTACAATCACATCTGTTTTTGGGTCAATCTCCCAGTAGAGACGAACTGCATCACCACAAGACTCAGCACCAAAATCAGCAACAATAAGCTTGTTACCTCTTTTTTCTACTTCACCTTCAAAGAGTTCACCTTGATGTTGAGGATTGTTCATAAGAGTTATTACTTTATTTGAGTAGGCATCCCATAAAGAAGCCCCTAATAAATCATCTTTTGCCATTTTCTAATTCCTTAATTTTATTTCATAAATTTATTTAGCTTAAATATGCGTTCCCACTCAGGAGAGTGGGAACGAGGTTAGCTTTCGCTTCAACGCAAATCTAATTAATCTCGTTGCACCTCTCCCGAGGTGCAACGCAAACCTAATTAATGCATTTCACAAGCTTTCGCTTCGCCGCCGTTTGTTGGTTGTTGTTTTGCAAAAGAACTTGATATTGTTCTAAGTCTAGCAACTGCATCTTTAAAATGTGAAATCGTATAATCAATTTCCTCATCAGTAGTAAAACGACTTAGACTCAAACGAATTCCAGTATGTGCCAGTTCATTATCAGCACCAATAGCTAACATTACTATGTTTGCTTCTAGATCTTCACTTGCACATGCCGAACCGGTTGAAGCACCGATTTCAGCATTATTTAAATCCCAAAGCATACCTTCACCCTCAACTCCTCTTATAGATATAAGAATAGTGTTTGGTGTACGATTTTCTCTATCTCCAACTGTAAATGTTTCACTAAGTTCTAAAAGTGCATCCTCTAAACGGTCTCTTTTGGTTCTGATTTTAGCCATTGTTTGCTCTATATTTGTCGTAGCTAACTCTATAGCCTTACCCATTGCAACTATAAAAGGAACATTCAAAGTACCTGAACGACGACCACCCATATGCTCACCACCATGCAGAAGTGGAGTAAGTTTTTGAGAATCTTTAATATAGAGAGCGCCTATACCTTTAGGACCATGAAATTTATGAGCCGACATTGAAACAAAATCAACATGAACAGCTTGTAAATCTACTGGAATCTTACCAATAGCCTGAACACCGTCAGAGTGAAAAAGAACACCTTTTTCCTTACAAATCTCACCAATCTCTCTAATAGGAAAAATCATGCCAGTCTCATTTGATGCCCACATAATGGATACTAAAGCAGTCTTGTCAGTTATAAAACTCTTAAGCGTATGGGCTTCAACTACACCCTGCTCATTTACCGGAAGATATGTAACTTTCACACCCTGTTCTTCTAAAAACTTACATGTTGAAAGAACAGACGGATGTTCAACTTCAGTTGTAATTATATGATTTTTATCGCCATTTACTATATGGTCTAAAAAAACTGATTGTAAAACCCAGTTATTTGACTCTGTCGCACATGATGTAAATACTATATCATCTGCATCTGCAGCATTTAGTGCCGTATAAACTTGGTCTATCGCCTTACTCAATGCCGGATGAGACGCTGTTGCTAACTTATGAAGTGAGTTAGGGTTACCATACAACTCACTAAAGAATGGCTCCATCACATCTACAACTTGTGGGTCTACCATTGTCGTAGCATTGTTGTCTAAATATACTTGCATTTTTACGCCTCTTATAGATAATAAATATCATTATTTTAATTAAGACAATATTTGTCTTCTTTCACTTTCGACATAATAATAGCTTTGTTATTACGATATGCTTAAGTGAAACTGACTTACTATTTTATTTAAGGTATAATTCCATCTAAAGGCAAAATATGTGCAATTTCAACAAACAAAACGAAGAAACAAAGGCTCTTATTCATCTATTTATGAAAAAAGCTGCCGAAAATGTTGGTGGAGTTAATTTTCTTTTAGCTCTAATAGAAGCGATGAAATCTAAAAAACCAAATCCACTAATCTATAAAGAACTTCAAATAAGTTCCAACAATACAATAATAAAATGGAACAAAGTTGTATTTAAAGATAAGCTAATGGTTTTGGAAGATGTTTTACTCTCTCATAAAAGCTCAGAGGAGCCTGACTTTAATATCTTGGCTGAGAAAAGCGATAAAAAGAAAAAAGCTATCATAAATATGGTTAGAACTCTTGCACCTATAGAGTTTATAGTAACCCCACAAAACCCAAATGACGGCAGTGGCTTTAACTTCAAAGTCTTTGAATCTATCGAAGATGATAGCGTAAAAATAAACCCTATCTTTGTAGCAATGTTTTTCTGCTCAACAGAGTTTACAAAAAAAGCTTTAAAGTATGAGATTTAATTTTCATACTTTAGGCTTAATAAAAAACATTAAAGAATAGGATTCAAATGAAAACAATTACAACACTGCTTTTAATATCGACTATGGCATTTAGTTTTGACTTTGGCACTCTTATTGAAAGTGCACTACAAGAGAACACAAAATCTGATTCATCAAACCTCTACAGTAAAGAAGCTTAGCGACTCTACGGTTACAAGTGGACTAAAAGAAGCTTTGAGAATTGGCGTTGATTATGGCGTTAAAGAACTTAGCAAAGAGGGTGGATACTTTAACAATAAAGAAGTTAAAATACCACTACCTCAAAACTTATCTAAAGCAGAAACTATTATAAGAAAAGTTGGTGGGGAGAAGATAGCTGACGATTTAGTTGCATCTATGAACAAAGCAGCAACCCAAGCAGCACCAAAAACAGCAACTATTTTTGTGGATGCAGTCGATAAAATGACTCTCAATGATGCACAAAAAATTCTAAGTGGGAACAAAGATGCAGCCACCAACTACTTTAAAGACAGAACAACAACTTCACTCCAAGCAATGATTAAACCTATCATCCAAAAAAGTATGCAAGACAATAGTGTAGCTTCTTATTACGACACTTTTAACACTCTTTATAAATCTTACGCCAAAGATACACTAAATAACACGGCAATTATGCAAACAGCCTCAAGTTTTGGAGCAGACACATACCTGCCATCAAGTTCAGATGAAAAATTAGATGACTATATTACACAAAAAGCTATGGATGGACTTTTTAAAATGATTGCCAAAAAAGAGGGAGAAATCAGGACAGATACAACTGCTCAAATTACGGATTTACTGAAAGAAGTTTTTGGTAATTAAAGAGAGTGTCATAACTTTAAATCTTAAATGGTATAATCGCGAAATTAATTATACATTTAAAGGTTCATTATGGCTCAAACTATAACAGAAAAAATATTCTCAGAGCATGTTGGCAAAGAAGTTTTTGCAGGTGAGATTATTCGCTCAAACATCGACATGGTTATCGGAAATGATATTACTACTCCTATCTCTATCAATGCGTTTGAGGATAGTGGTGCCCAAACTTTAGCAAACCCAGATGGTTTTTCTATCGTTCTTGACCACTTTATCCCTGCAAAAGATATTGCATCTGCAAATCAGGCTAGAATAAGTCGTGATTTTGCTAAAAAACACAGACTAAAAAACTTTTTTGATGAGAAAGATATGGGGATCGAACATGCCCTTCTTCCTGAAAAAGGTCTTGTAGTCCCTGGTGATGTTATCATTGGTGCCGATTCCCACACTTGTACGCATGGTGCCTTGGGAGCATTTTCAACTGGAATGGGTTCAACAGATTTAGCCTTTGCCATGATAAGTGGAGGAAACTGGTTTAAAGTTCCAGAATCTATCAAAGTTGTTTTAAGTGGAAAACCAAAACTTCACACAACCGGTAAAGATATTATATTGGAAATTATTCGCTTAATTGGTGTTGATGGTGCTCTGTACAAAACTTTAGAGTTTACCGGTAGCACAATCAAACACTTAAACATGGATGATAGATTTAGCATGTGTAATATGGCCATAGAAGCTGGTGCAAAGAGTGGAATCGTGGCTTACGATGAGATAACGGCAGAATTTTTAGCAGATAAAAATTTAGCAAGAGAGCCTAAAATCCATCAAAGTGATGAAGATGCAACTTTCGTTCAAACTTTAGAGATAGATGTTGCAAATCTTGAACCAGTTATTGCCTACCCGTTTTTACCCTCAAACGGTCACTCTATAACTCAAGCAGTAAAGGATAAAATCAAAATCGACCAAGCTTTTATAGGTAGTTGTACAAATGGTCGCTTAGGCGACTTAAAAACTGCTGCAGAGATTTTAAAAGGTCAAAAAGTTCATGAAGATGTTCGCCTTATAGTAACACCGGGAACTCAAAAGATACTTAAAGAAGCATTTAAACTTGGATATATTGATGCTATTATAGATGCTGGTGGAGTTGTAAGCAACCCTACTTGTGGAGCATGTTTAGGTGGATATATGGGAATACTCGGTGATGGCGAAGTAGCAATTTCAACCACTAACCGTAACTTCGTTGGTCGTATGGGTTCAAGAAGTTCTAAAGTTTATTTGGCAAATTCTGCTGTTGCAGCTATCTCTGCCATAACCGGCTATATCACAGACCCAAGATAAAATTTAAACAAAAACAAAGGAAAAAATGAAAAAGTTACTTTTAATCCCAGCACTGATGCTAAGTTCTGCTCTAGTAGCAAATGATTACGAAATCACACCTGTTATAGGTTACAACATTGCAGAAGGCAATATAAATATTAAAGACCAAGTTCTTGTTGGTGCAGAGTTTCAGTACAATGGTTTTAATGCTATTGCAAGTCCGGAACTCTCTGTTGTTTACACTAATGCAGATTATGAAAATGGTTATACAGGTAGCACAAATATCTATCGCGTAGCTCTAAATGCAGTACATGAACATGGAGAAGTGTTTGGTATTATTCCTACCGGTAAATTCGGTATTGGATACGAAAGCCTAAGCACAAGCAAATCTCAAAATGATAACTCTCCTTTTATCAACATTGGTATTGGTGCAAAAGTTCCATTTACAGATGCTTTAGCTTTAAAACTTGAAGCTGTACACATGATAAAACATAATGATGGCAGATATGATAATAATCTTGCTCTTTTAGCCGGTCTAAACTATGCATTTGGTGCTACTCCTGCCAAAGCTGCTCCAGTTGCAGCAGTGGCTCCAGTTGAAGAAGAGATTGCACTAGTTAAAGAGGAAGTTGCACCAATAGTAGAAGAGCCTACTCCTATACAAGAGACAGCAACAGTTGCAATAGTAGATGGGGATGATGATAATGATGGTGTTTTAAACTCTATTGATAAGTGTCCAAATACTCCTAAAGATGTTACAAAAGTTGGTGCTGATGGTTGTATAGCAGAAGTAAATCTACATATCAACTTTGAAAATGCTTCTTATGAGGTTGATGAACAATCTTACTCTAATATTCAAAGATTTGTTGATTTCTTAAAAGCAACTCCTCACTACACTGCTGAGATAGTTGGTCACACAGATAGTGTTGGTCGTGAATCTAGCAATCAAAAATTATCACAAAACAGAGCAGATGCTGTAAAAGAGATGATTATCGAGAGAGGTATCTCTTCTGATAGAGTTAGTGCAACCGGAATGGGTGAAGCCAATCCTATTGAGACAAATGACACAGCTGAAGGTCGCGCACAAAACAGAAGAATAGAAGCTAAGTTAACTAAAAACTAGATGCTAGATATTCCCTGTGTCATCTTTGCAGGTGGCAAGAGTTCTCGAATGGGAGAAGATAAATCTCTTCTTCCTTTTGGGGGTTTTAATACACTCACAGAGTTTCAACTCTCTCATCTTACTAAAATTTTTAAAACTGTTTACATCTCATGCAAAGACAAAACTAAATTTAATTTTAGTGCAAACTATATAGAAGATATAAAAACTGACAATGTTTTTGCTCCTACTGCCGGATTTGTTTCAATTTTCAAAGAGTTAAAAGATGAGAAATTTTTTGCTATTAGCGTTGATACCCCTTTTATAGATGAAAAAGTTATAAACAAAATCATAGAAGCTGATACTCCACATACAAATGCAACTATAGCTAGATTGGCATGTGGAATTCAACCCATGTGTGGCATCTATCATCTCTCACTTGAAGATAAATTTATAGATATGTTAAAAACAGACAATCATAAACTCGGGTTTTTACTAAAATCATCAAATACAACTTTTGTAGATTTCAGTGATGAAAAACTATTTTTAAATCTCAACCATCCTCATGAATATCAAGAAGCACTAACACTAATTTAATTGGCTATAATACAAAAAAAATAAAGAGGTAGATTATGAACTTAACACACCTAGATGACAACCAAAGACCAAAGATGGTTGATGTTTCTGATAAAAATCCGACAACAAGGATCGCAACAGCTAGTGGAAGCATAGAGATGAGTAATGAAGCTTATAATAATATAGTAGGCGAAGCTAACAAAAAAGGTCCAGTACTTCAAACAGCTGTTATTGCGGCTATAATGGGTGTTAAGCAGACAAGCACACTTATTCCTATGTGTCATCCTTTAACTCTAAGTGGAATTAATTGTGATGTTGAAGAACTGCCTGAACTTCCCGGTTTTAAACTAACAGTTACTACAAAACTAACAGGTCAAACCGGTGTTGAGATGGAAGCTCTAACAGGTGTTAGCGTAGGACTTTTAACAATTTACGATATGGTAAAAGCGATAGACAAAGGTATGATACTACACAATATACAACTAGAAGAGAAGTCAGGGGGAGTTAATGGAGATTATAAACGACAGTAAAAAGAAGTTAGAACTTAAGTATCCATGCTCTTGGTCTTACAAACTGATAGGTTATGAAAAAGAGGCTATACAAAAAGCTATCCATGATGTGATACTTGAGAGAGAACATAACCTAACTCATTCAAATGCCAGTAAAACTGGTAAATATGTCAGTATGAACCTCAGCTTAGTTATACAAAACGAAGATGAAAGAACTTTCATCTTCGAGGCTCTAAAACAACATCAAAACATTAAAATGGTTCTTTAAACCTACTCATTATCAAGTTTATCTAAAGCTCTATCAGAAGCTCTTTGAGCCTTTTCATCAGCTGACATTTCCGGCTCAGGAGCCACTCTGTGTGGTGGTGCTCTGTGAAAACCAGGTCGTGGTGGTCCCTTACAACCAAACATAAGTGTAATGGCAATAAACGCAATAATCAACGCTTTCATATTTCTAAACATCTAAACTCCTACTATTAAATCTCATATTATAGCTTATTGGCTATAATATCTACTAAACCCTTGCATATTTGAACCCATATTTAGAAGTAGCATATCTGCTATAACCAAAGCAGCCATTGATTCACATACAACTGTTCCACGAATAGCTACACATGGGTCATGTCGTCCTTTTAAAGAAAAATCAACCTCTTCATTTTTTGTTGTCACGGTATGTTGCTCTTTAAAAATAGATGGAGTTGGTTTAAAATACAGATTCATTACTATATCTTCACCATTACTAATGCCACCTAAGATTCCACCTGAGTGATTTGATTCAAATCCATCTGCTCTTATCTCATCATTATTTTGTGAACCAAGAGTAGATGCACTTAAAATCCCATCTCCAATCTCAACAGCTTTAACTGCATTTATACCCATCATAGCATCTGCTAAAATAGCATCAAGTTTATAGTAAAGTGGTTGCCCTAATCCTACCGGTGCTCCCTTTATAACTACTCTTGAGACTCCACCGATAGAATCATGACTCTCTTTAGCTTTTAAGATAGCCTCTTTTTGAGCCTCTTCTTTGTTAATATCAAGCGCATAGATAATACTGCCCTTGGCATGTGAATAATCAAAGACTTCAGACTTGATACCCCCAACTTCACTAATTCCACTATAAACAGAAATATTAAGAGTATTTAACATCAGTTTTGCAATTGCTCCAGCTGCAACTCTCGCTGCTGTCTCCCTTGCAGAACTCCTGCCACCACCACGATAATCTCTGATTCCATACTTATGAAAGTAGGTAAAATCAGCATGACCGGGACGAAAAACATCTTTTATATTTGTATAATCTTTTGACTTTTGATTTGTGTTGTAGATAATCATAGCGATAGGAGTACCTGTACTTTTACCCTCAAAAACACCACTAAGTATCTCTACTTTGTCAGCCTCTTTTCTTGCAGTCTCAAACTCACTTTTCCCCGGTTTTCTACGGTCTAACTCACTTTGAATAAACTCTTCATCTATCTCTAGTCCAGCTGGAACACCATCAAGCAGACAACCAAGAGCCGTTCCATGTGACTCACCAAAGGTACTGAACTTTAACTTCTGACCAAAACTATTCACTACTTCTTCCCTTTTAACACATCAATAGCCAACTCAGCAGCCTCTTGCTGTGCAATTTTTTTGCTTTTTCCAATGGCTCTTGCAAACTCTCTGTCTTCTATAAAAACAGCTACTTCAAACTCTTTTAGGTGATCAGGTCCGCGACTTGCCACTACTTTATACTCCGGTGTCATACCACATCTAGCCTGTGTAAGTTCCTGCAGAGTAGTTTTAAAATCTCTAAAGAGAGAGTCAAGAGATATTTCCTGATAGTTGTCCTCTATAAGTTTTATGGCAATATCATTAACTCTTTTTAGCCCAGATTCAAGATAGATAGCGCCCATAACAGCTTCAAAGGCATTTGAAAGAAGAGAAGATTTTTCTCTACCACCATTATTTTCTTCAGCATTTGAAAGGAGGATAAACTCTCCAAGCTTAAGAAAACGCGCCAGTTTATCAAATCCTGTTTCATTAACAAGAGAGGCTCTTATCTTTGATAGATTCCCCTCAGCAGATTTTGGAAATTTTTTATATAAAAACTCACCAACTATCAAATCCAAAACTGCATCACCTAAAAACTCTAAGCGCTCATTATCGTAGGGCTGTTTGTAACTTTTATGTGTCAGCGCTTCGATAATGAGCTTTTTATCTCTAAATTTATATCCTAAACTCTCTTCTAAAAATTTTATATCTTTGGTCATAATTTCCTCACAATAATTTTTTTTGTTCCTCTGCTTCACCACGAGCCAGTTCATCACATCGCTCATTTTCTACATGCCCATCATGTCCTCGAACCCAAGTGGCTTTAACTCTATGCTTCGCAGAAACTTCTATATACTCTCTCCATAAATCTATATTTTTAACTTTCTTAAAATCTCTCTTTATCCAAGAAACCAACCACTCATTTATAGCTTTAACAACATAAGACGAATCAGACACTATCTCTACTTCACATGCCTCTTTAAGAGCTTTTAAACCCTCTATAGCACCTCTTAGTTCCATTCTGTTATTTGTAGTATGTGGTTCACCACCACTAAGGACTTTTTCTTTTTCACCATAAACCAAAATTGTACCGTAACCACCAGGTCCAGGATTGCCTAAAGCACTTCCATCACTGAAAAGAGTTATTTTCTTCACTAAAATCCCTATGATAATCTCTACTCAAACTAAATTCAACCCTTGCCGTATCTATAGAGTGACAATGCGAACAACGACTGAATGCAAATGGATAGATCTGTTTACAACTATCACAAATATACTCAAAACTAAGTGTTGCGTTAGCTCTATTTTTGAGGTTTATAAGAACATCAAACTCAAAAACAGAGCTACTACTTGCCAACTCAACATCACCTCGAGCCGTGTACAACTCCCTCAGGTAGCCATTGGATGTTATTATATCTAAATCCAAATCTTTTTTATCTACGAGCCATAAAATATCTGTTAAAAGTTCACTCTTGGAACTGTCAAAATTACTCCAAGCAACCTTTGGGTCTATACGGAAAAGATACTCAAACACCATATATGTAAGTTGATGATTTGCTCTGTATATCTCAAGAAGCAAAGCAATTTTAGCTTCACTAGATGTCTCAATATCATTTAAAATTGATAAAGATTTAAGATAAGCCATATCATTTGTTCTATCTTTATTATTTAATTCATCGAGCGATTCTGATACTTCCAACGCGAGAGTATATTCTCTCATATGCTCATAAACCAAAAGCAGATAGTCAAGCGCCTGTGGTGTCCTTGGATTGTTTTTAAGTATCTCTAAAAAAATCTGTTTTGCCCGTTCCAAAAAACCGGCTTTAAAGTATGTACGACCAAGCAAAAAGAGAGTGTCTCTATAATTTTGTTTATCCCCTACTTTTAAAATTTCATTATAAATCTCTATACTCTTCTCATAATTACCATTTTTAGAGTAAGATTGTGCCAAAAGGAGCCAAGACTTCTCTGAGAGTTCCCCACTTTTGATCAATACCTTTAACTCTTTTTGAGATGGAAGAGAACGGAACTGTCTCAAAAATCTGTCTAAATGTCTATAATCTTTGTTTTTTCTAAAGGTACTCCACCAATATGAAAAAAATGTAATCACAAATATAAGGACAAAAAATATAATAATGCCAAAAAGTGGATCACGAAACTCAATAAAAAACAGATTCATCACTCATACACCATAATGCCATAATCATTTTTAAGATTATAAAATGTAGAAGTAGCACTAAAATCCAAATCTTTAATCTTTCCGAGCTGTATAATAGAATTTCTACCAACTTTTATGCCATTTTCTATAAAAAATTTTTTAATATTTACAAACTTAACATCTTGAACAAACTTATACTCAAACTCTTTATAAAGTTTCATCTTATCGTATGAAAATATATGTTCATTTACATGCAATCTATCAGAAGCAAATTTTATAGGAAGATGTCCAGAGAGGTCTGTTAAGATTGGCTCTATATATTCATATTTAGCCGGAAGTCTGTTTTTCTCTACAAAGATATATTTATTGTTAAGCTTTAAACTTGGTGTTTCCTTCCAATATTTATATAAAGGATTTGAAACACCAAGTTTTGATGAAACTTCTCGCCAGAGCCAAAAAGAATTCAATGTATTTGGAAAATGAGACATCAACCTTAGCTCCTAAAAATCTATTTGACTTTTATTATATAATTTTTTATTAAATAGTTTGATTAAAAATGAACCAATCCAGATTTTATTTTATTTCGTTTATATAAATTAATGCCTATTTAAGCCAAAGGAGACGATAATATATAGTAATAATAGCTAAGGGGTTTTTATGAAAGTTCTTTTGTTAATACTTTTTTTCTCTCTCTTTTAAATGCAGATGCTATTGATTCACTCTTACAAGAGTATAAAGAGGCATCTGAACTCTCTAAAAAAACAAAAGATGAGAGTGCTGGTAATCTTATCGTTTACACTCGTGATGATTTAGAAAGAATGCAAGTACAAACACTAAAAGATATTTTAAAATCTCTTCGTTTTTTCTCTTATGCCGAAAACAGAATGGCTCAACCTGATATTTTAAACCAAGATCCTATTGCATACTACTCAAAAAGTATCCGTATCTATCTAAATGAGAGTGAATTGCTTACCGCTACTACCGGTAGTGGTCTAATTCTTTTTGGAAATATGGAGATGGATTTAATAGACCATATTGAGATTTATCAAGGTTTTCCATCTTTTGACTTTGGAGTTGAGCCGGCTACAATTGTAATTCGTCTATATACTAAATGTGCCGAGCATGACGAGGGAGGACGGATTAAAACAACACTTGGCACTTTTGGAGCCAATAAACAGAATATTTACTATACATATAAAAAAGATTCTTTCTCTTACTTTGTCTATGCAAATCATTCTGATAATAAAAAAGATAGTTATGAACATAGGGATGAGACTCTAAGGCGAGACAAACAGACCAATCGCTTTTATGGTTCACTTAAAGTGGAAAATCATCGTTTTGAACTTCATACACAGCAGCTAAAAGGGGATATGTTCCTTGGTTCCTTAGTAGGCAATCTGCCTAAAAGCACTTTTGGAGACTCCTCCTTTATCAATCTTGCAACGCACTCTAAATTTCTAAATGATACACTAACACTAAATCTTTCATATATTGATACAAAAAGCAGTGTTTCATATAGATATAATCCTGCAAAACCTCTATTTATTCCTACTAAAGGCTTTATCAACTCATTAGACCACATACTCAAAGAAGAATCATTTACTGCTACTCTTAAAAAAGAGTGGGAATTGGACGGCAATACTCTTTCAGCTGGAATACAGTACAGATACAAGCACTTTGATTTTACGGATGTAGAGTTTAACATACCTACTCCATCTAGGGATCAAGCTTATTCCAAGGAGAGTATATACTCATTTTTTCTACAAGATTTAATCGCTTTAGATGAGCGCAATCTAATTAGCTTATCTGTTATGGATCAAATATATAGACGAGATGGCAGCGTTGATGACTCAAACACACTTCAACTTAGAGTGGGTTATATACTCTCAAAAAGAGTGGGTGGCTAAAACATTTTTATCTCATCAAGAATTTGCAACTGAAGCATATATGAGTCTCTCACCACAATATGGCAATACCGAGTTAAATCCGGAAATCTATACTTCAATTTTTCAAGAGATAGGCTATGAAACTCCGACAACCCTTTCAAAAGTAATACTTGGATATGGTCTTAATGAAAATCTACAGATTTTAGATGAAAATTTTCAAATACAAAACAGTGATAGAGATATAGCCGGTTACTCAGCCGCTGTTGAGTTCACTCTATTTTTCAACCAAAAAGATAAACTTGAACTACAAGCTAACTACACAAGTATAGAATCTCCCTACGGAAATAGCAATAGAGACCATTACAACTATACAGCAAGGATATTAAACAGCATAGGGAAATTTGATATATTTAATGAGCTTGTTATTCATGATAATTATAGTGGTGTATCAACCGGATATAACTACTCTGCAGGGGTTAAGTATGCTGTTTCGAAAGATTTTCATCTAAATCTTAAAGGTGACAATATCTTTAATTCAGGTCAAAAGTATATCTATGTAAATCAAATAAACCCAATAACCGGTTCCCCATCAGACACTGTGGAAGTTCCAGTCATTGAACAACGATTTATGCTTGGGATGGAGTATCTATTTTGAAAAAAATTATTCTGTTTTTCTTAATTATTAGTGCTGTTCACTCTGAGAACTCTCAAAAAGAGTCATCTATTTTCAATATGATTGCTAAGAGTATTGCAAGCAAAACAGAACCAACAGTATATATACATACAGAGATAAAATCTCTTCAGCTTTTTCCTGGTGATCTGAGAATTGTTAAAGAGTGTAAAGAAGCAGATATAGTCATACTATCTACTATTAAAAATATTCCAGCCGAGTGCAAAGGAAAACTTCTTTTTGGAACAAGATACTTTCATCTTGACAAGAGAGATGTTATAGGTGCTTTCTTTTGGCAAAAAGGACGCCCAAATATTCTTTTTTACAAAAAACGACTAGAACTAAACGGCATTAAATTAGACTCCAGCTACAACAAATATATTGAAAAATAAGACTATTTTACATCTATTTGAAGTTTAGTTTTTACCCATTTCTCATCGTGTTCATCAACAGTCAAGACTTCACCAATAGTAATTCTTGAACTATCAACAGTTTTTGCATTAACAAGATACGATTTTAGCTTAGTTGCTCGTAAAACTCCTAAACTTTTTAACTCCTCAACGGTTAAAGGCTGTATCTCTCTACACTCCTTAAGCAATGAAACAAAATAGGCTCTCTCAAACTCTTTATTTTTATACTCTTTTTTGATTTTTTCTCTTATTTTTTCGATTTTTTTGTCATCTTGTAGCTCTTTATATATCTCTTCAAGCAGTTCTACTGTCATAGCACTCTCATGTTTCTCTCTATTTTTAATCCCACTCTTTTGAACAACGAGTGTAATCAGTTTCTCTTTTTGAAGTTCTTTTTTATCACTGACTTCATCATATCTTGCTTCGATAGATAGGGCAATCTTTGGTCTTTTGATCATCATTTTAGCAATAATATCCAGTTTCTCTTTTTCAGGAGGAAGGATATTTGCTAACCCAGATTCAAAATCAACATGCTCCAACTCTTCTCCATTCACTCCCATCATAGAACCTAAAAATTTAAAAGGAGATGCTACTGCTTTTAGTATTAGATTACCAAAAGTTTTCCAGACTAAGGTCCCATACTTAAAGTCAGGCTCATCTATATTTCCTTCTACCGACATATCTATATCTATCATCCCATCACTGTCTTCTAAGAGGGCTATAACAAAACCCAGAGGTAGAGAAGTGACATTTTCATCTTCAAACTCTTTGCCCAGCTCTATGTTTTTAATGATGATACTATTTTCACCCACCAACTCAGAATCTTTAATATCATAACCCAGATTTAGATATAACTTTCCACTATCTATCTCATGCCCTGCAAAAGCTGCACTATATCCACTAACAGAATTAAGTTCTAAATTTCTAAAACTAAAATCCAAATCAGTATATACTTTAGGATTTCCTGAGTTTATGCTCCCTTTTAACTTGGTTGAACCATACTTATCAACCTCGCCGACTATATCTACAAAACTTGTTTCACTCTCTTCATTTGAGATTGCATATACCACTCCGTTAAGATCATGAATATTTGTTTGAAATTTAATAGGCAGAGAGTTGTCAGCAAAATTTGCACTGCCCATCGCAACATTTAACTTCATAATCTTTATAGGAAATTTTTCTGCTACTTGGGTAGAGTTGTCATCCTCTTTTTTAACTATTTTGGCATCGTTTACTTCCTTAGTTAAAGATGCTAAATTCATATTTTTACTCTCATCTATAATCGCATTAATATAAAATGAATTAATATCTATCTCATCTATAAAAAGTCGATTTGGAAACATCTCAAAACTAAAAGATTTCAGACCAACTTCACTAAAAGAGAGAAGAGGTGTTTTATCTCTTGAGTCACTTAGAAAAAACTCTTCAAGCTTTAGTGAACCATCAACCTTCAAATCTGGACTATTCTTAGACAGTGCATA
>JAYELK010000032.1:0-23697 GCA_034717415.1 Campylobacterota bacterium
TTTATATTCTATATATCCAATAATGATAGCACTATTTTGATATAATTCCAAAAATTTTTATAGTAGGAATTATATCGATGTCTAAAATTACAGTTACAGATCAAGAAGCACTTGATTATCATGAGTTTCCACAGTCGGGAAAGATTTCAGTTGAGACTACAAAACCGGTGGCTACTCAAAAAGATTTGAGTCTGGCTTATACCCCCGGTGTTGCTGTGCCGTGTCTGGCTATAGAGAAAAATCCTGAAGATGCTTACCGTTATACTGCAAAGAGTAATTTGGTTGCTGTTATCTCAAATGGTACCGCAGTTTTAGGTCTTGGAAACATCGGAGCATTAGCTTCTAAGCCGGTTATGGAAGGTAAAGGAGTTTTGTTTAAAAGCTTTAGTGGGCTTGATAGCTTTGATATAGAAGTAGATAGTGAAAATATAGATAGATTCTGCTCAGTCGTAACTGCGATAGCACCTACTTTTGGTGGAATTAACCTAGAAGATATTAAGGCTCCAGAGTGTTTTGAGATAGAGAGACGACTTGTTGAAGAACTTGACATCCCTGTTATGCATGATGATCAACATGGTACGGCTGTTATTTCCGGAGCTGCTATTATAAATGCCTGTGAAATTACAAATAAGAAACTAGAGAGTCTAAGAATTGTAGTTGTAGGTGCCGGTGCTGCCGCAATTTCATGTGCAAGACTTTATCGCCATATGGGTGTTAAAACCATCTACATGCTTGATTCAAAAGGGGTAATTCATAATGGAAGAAGTGATCTCAATGAGTACAAAAGAGAGTTTTGTACAGATAACTATATGACTCATTCTGAAGTGTTTGAAGGTGCTGATGTGGTAGTTGGTCTTTCTCGCCCTGGTACATTTTGTGTTGATGATGTGAAGCTTATGGCAGAAGATCCTATTATTTTCACTTTGGCAAATCCAACACCGGAAATATTCCCAGAGGATACTAAAAAAGCAAGACCTGACGCTATTATTGCAACTGGTAGAAGTGATTTTGATAATCAGGTAAATAATGTTTTAGGTTTTCCGTTTATTTTCAGAGGGGCGATGGATGTTCGTGCTAAAAAGATAAACATAGAGATGAAAATAGCTGCAGCAAAAGCTTTAGCAGAGTTGGCTAAAAAAGAGGTTCCGGAGTATCTAAATGAACTTTATGGCAAAAAAATAGAGTTTGGCAAAGAGTATATAATCCCCAAACCTTTTGATAAGAGACTTGTTGTTGAGGTTTCAAGTGCAGTGGCAAAAGCTGCCATAGAGACAGGTTCATCAACTATGAAAGACTTTAATATGAAAGCTTACAAAAAAGAGTTAGCTAAGAGAGTTAAATAGCTTTAGACCTTTTTTAGCTTTTGCATCTAAGTTGTAGGAGATATACTCCAGATAGTTGAGTATATCTTTTGTATCAATTTTTGTTCTAAGTGAAGCTTCTTTTAAAATGTATTGGGGAATTTTAACCTTGCGTTTTAAAAACTCTTTTTGAATCTTTTTATAAATCTTTTTCTCTTTATGATAGCAAAGCAGGGCAAAAACAAAAGGTAGGTTATATTTTTCATTCCACATTTTCGCTAAATCAACATGAGGTTTTTTTTCTAAATAATATCTAAGTGCTTTATCTCCTATGAGAACTTCACCTCCAATACCCAAAACTTGTGCTAAAACATTTGAAGTTGCTGATTCTGTGTCTTTTAGATCTTTGGCATGTGGAATTACTAAAACACTTAGAACCTCTTTTTTTGCAATGATGCCTAAATCTACATGCCGATGATTTTTAGCAGTGACACTGGATATAAAAGCGGCATCAACTCTGCGAGATAAAAATTTTTTATTTACTTTGGCAGGTACACCTCTATAGTAGTGCATGCTTATACTTTGTTGGCTACTTTTAGTAAAGCGTTTCATAAATATGTGAAAAGGTAAAAGATTGAGATATTCTATTTTTCCAAAAATCATGTGGAATTATACACGGCTTAACTTATCTTTGATATAATCGCTCAAAATAAATATAGTTTGAGGAGTCCTCCTTTATGGTAAGAGTAGAATTTTTAGGTCCAATACAAAAAGAACCATTAGAGTTAGATATAACAAATTTAAGTCAGTTAGCAGATGTTCTGCAACAAGATGAGGCTATGACAGAGTGGTTGAAAAACTCTGCAGTTGCTATAAATGATACGCTTACAAGTTCACTGGATGCAGAGTTAAAAGATGGGGATAAAGTCTCTCTCCTTCCACCGGTTTGTGGAGGTTGATAGATGCTTTCTTTGTATGATGGTGGACTTAAAGTAGCCGATATTTTAAAAGAGTGGTATGAACAAGAGTTAGAAAATAACTATGGAGCCTATATACCTTTTGTGGGAACTGTTCGAAGTGAAGATGGAATTGAGGGTCTCAGTTTTGATATATATGAGCCAATTTTAGAGAGTTGGTTTGAATCTTGGCAGGAGAAAGCCAAAGCTAAAGGGGCGATTCTAAAGATGGCTCACTCTCGTGGTGATGTTATGCTTCATGAGTCTTCATATATTTCAGCAGTTTTTTCACCAAAAAGAAGAGTGGCATTGGAGTTTATAGATGAGTTTGTAGAGGCTTTTAAAGCTTCTGCACCTATTTGGAAATATGATTTGAAAAATGGGGAAAGAGTCTATGCAAAAGATCGCTCAACTGCCATAGAAGGCAGTGGAATTTTAGGAGTAAAAAAATGAGTTTTTTATCTTACGAAACAAGCCAAAACATGTTGGATTTGCTTCAAGTAAATAGTTTAAGAAATGAAAATATTGCACTAAGTTGTTCTCTTGGACGAGTCTTAGCAGAAGATATAGTCGCAAAGTTTAATGACCCTCAATTTCCAACTGCATCCATGGACGGCTATGCTGTTTTACACTCTGATTTGGATAGTCAAAGTATAACTATCTTGGGAGATAATCCAGCTGGAAGTGATGAGAAAAGGGTTGTGAGTTCAGGTGAATGTATCAAAACTTTTACTGGTTCTAAGATGCCGGAGGGTGCTGACACTTTGATTCAGATAGAAAATGTTACTGTTAATGATGGTAAGATTTCTATTGATGAAAAAGTTCCTTTTGGCTTTTCTGTTCGTCCTATAGGTGAGGGATATAAAGCTGGTGATGTTTTAATTAACAAAGGTACAAAGATAGGTTTTGCTCAGATTGGTGTTATGGCAGGGCTTAACAAGGTAATGGTAAAAGTTGCTCTTCGTCCTCGTGTAGCTATTATAGCAACAGGAAGTGAAATCTTGGACTTAGGTGTGCCAAGTAGCAATCCTGCTCAAATCAGAAGTACAAATAACTATACACTAGCTGCTCTTTTTGAGTCAGCAGGAGCAGAGGTCATTCAGCTTGGAACAGTTGGAGATGATAGAGAAATCATCATGCAGACTTTTGAAAATGCACTTGCATCTGCCGACATCTTAGTAAGTACCGGTGGTGTGAGTGTAGGTGACTATGATTTTGTAAAAGATATAGTTCCAAGACTTGGTGCTGAGGTTGTTTATAAAGGGGTAGCCATTAAACCGGGTCGTCATATTATGGTGGCCGAGAGAGAGAGTAAGTTTATCTTGGCACTTCCAGGTTTTGCCTACTCTTCAACTGTAACATCTATTCTTTACGGATTACCACTTGTAGCAAAGATGCTAGGTCGTGATTTTGCATATAAAACTGTAGCTGCAAAACTAAGCGAAGAGTTTAAAAAGAGAAGCAGATTTACAGAGTTTACAGCATGTAATATAGTTGTAGAAGATGGTGAATACTTTGTAAACTTTGAAGGTAAAAAAGTAGGAAGTTCAGCCATACTTACAAATATGTTAGATGGAAGTGCTTTAATGATTACGGGTGAAGATGACGGTGATTTGTGCGAAGGTACCTATGTAAATGTTATTTTATTAGATAGTTTTTAACCTTTTTATTTTCCACATGCCATAGCATGTGGAATCAAAACAGAGTTGCTTCAAGTGCCTTTAGTTTATAACTTCGTCTATGAATTTTACAATATCCATATCTCTTAATCATCTCTACATGCCGAGCCGTTCCATACCCTTTGTGTTTTTCAAATTCATATTCTGGATATTTTTTAGCCTCTTCTTTTATATCTCTATCGTGAGTAACTTTAGCAAGTATGGAAGCGGCACTAACCTCGGCAACTTTTCCGTCAGCTTTTACCATTGTCTCTAAGCCTTTAACCCCAAAGGTTGTATTGCCATCAAATAGATAATTATCACATGCCAAGCTTTTCATTATCTCTCTAAGTCCACATGCCAAACATTTAGAAATACCATCATTGTCTATCTGTTTAGGAGAAAATTTTGCTATATGGTAAGTAGAGTTTTTTACTATTTCACTATAAAGGGATTCCCGTTTTTTCTCACTTAACTTTTTAGAATCATTTAACCCTTTAACTTCAGAGTGTAAAATACACCCAGCCATAACCAAATCCCCAGCAATAGGTCCACGACCTGCTTCATCTATTCCACAAAGTTTATTATTCATTTAATCTCCTAATGCCCATATATCAAACGGAAGCATCTCAACTTTTGAAAATGGATGAGATATACCTCCTTCTCTATTCATTGTAATCGCGGTAACTTTTTTTACTTGGTGTGTAAATATAAAAGCTTCTATCTCTTCCATCTTTTTAAAGAGAGAACGCTCATCTGTAAATGGTTTACAAAGTATTACTTGATCGGCATCTGGAATATAAAAATCGATTCCATCCTCATAAAAACACTCTACTCCAGATTTTAGTAACTCTAAATACACCATATTTTCAAAAAGCCTGCCGAAGTGTTTATCTGTTGTAAGTGCGTTTCTTAAAGATATATCGCAAAGGTAGAGTTTTTTAGTGGCTTTTGCATGTTCATATTTTTTTAAATTGTGAATATAATTTTTTGATAGTAAATTTTCATAGGATTTATATAGTTTATCTTTAGATATTTTTCTTATATTTTTGAGCCTTTCATATATAGTATAAGCAGAAACTTTTTGCGAAATCATTTTTGCACAAAGTTTTAGTATATCAAACTCCATCTCATTAAGAGTATATTGTAGAGTTTTTTGAATATAAATATTTCTCTCATCTGAATGAACCTTGTGCATGTGAGCAAATCCACCAAGTTGAAAAAAATGGTTTAATGCACTAGAATCATACTTATGCTCATAAGCTAAAAACTCTTCATAGTCCAGAGGATAGAGTTGTATAGTTTGAAGAATATCTGTTTCATAGTGTGCTTCACAACTTATTATAAGTTGTGAAGCATTTACAAACTTTATATCTGGAGTGTAGTTATCTAACGCTAATATATCAATTTTATTCGCTATACAATATTTAGCTAAATGAGTGTTTAACTCTCCAATATCTATTCTCACATCTTTGCAATTTATATATAGATAGGAGTTTTTTTTCAAAGAGAGCAGATAATTCTTTATAAGTTTTGTCTTTCCACTCTGAGAAATCCCATTTATTTGATAGCTTTTTGCTTCAATATATACTTTTCTGTCATGAAATTTATCTACATGCAGATCAGTTTTATAAAATTCTTCAAGTAAAGTTTGCATAAATTTCCTATTTTTTAATGAGTAAAATTATATCATTTCCTTATTAAAAGGAAATAAATTTAAGACAAATTCTGTTTTTAAGCCCTATTTCCTTGAATATCAGAGTTTGTTTGGGTACAATTCCGTTCCCTTAAAATAGTTGGGCTAGGATCCAACGAGTTCTTTAGAAGGAAAAACATGGAAAAAATTCGTTTAAAATTGAAAGCTTATGATCATCGCGTATTAGATAGATCAGTAGCATCAATCGTTGAGGCTGTAAAGCGTACAGGTGCACAAATTCGTGGACCAATCCCTTTACCAACAAAGATTCGTAAATATACGGTTCTTAAATCAGTTCACGTTAATAAAAAAGCTCGTGAGCAATTTGAAATCCGTATGCACGCTAGAATGATTGATATTGTTTCTGCTACTCCAGAAACTGTTGATTCTCTAATGAAATTAGATCTTGCACCGGAAGTGGATGTTGAAGTTCGCTCTATGGATAAGTAGGAGGCTATCGTGGAATATATTGTTGAAAAAATCGGCATGAGCCGTACAATCACAGTACCAAGTAAACCAGTTACTCTTTTAAGAGTTCTTGATCAAAAAGTATGTGAAGTTAATGAAGGCACTGCAATTGTAGCTTACAATAGTGGTAAAAAAATGAATAAATCAATTGAAGGTCAGCAAAAAAAGTATAGCCTTTCATCTGAGTTTAACCGTTTTGTAACATTAGAAGTTGCAAATACTGAAGCTGGTGATTTAGATATCGCTCCATTAGCAGAAGCTAGTGTAGTAAAATCTTCGTTCAACACTAAAGGTCGTGGTTTTACTGGTGCAATGAAGCGTTGGAACTTTGGTGGTGGTCCTGCATCTCATGGTCATAGATTTGGTCGTAGAACAGGTTCAATCGGTAATGCTGAGTGGCCAGGTCGTGTAATGAAAGGTAAGAAAATGCCAGGACATTACGGAAATACACAAAATAGTGTTAAAAATGAGATCGTTTCTTACGATGCTGAAAACAAAATCATTGCGGTTTTAGGTTCTGTATCTGGTGCTAACGGTGCTTTAGGTCGTGTAAAGGTAGCTAAATAATGAGCGCAATTATTTTAAATGAAAAAATGGAAAAAGCTTCTGAAGTAGCTTTACCTGAGAGTTTTTCTGGAATTAACCCTCATAACCTTTATCTTTATGTTAAATCTGCTCAAGCTGCACAGCGTGCAAATACAGCGATTGCTAAAGGTAGAAGTGATGTGCGTGGTGGTGGTAAAAAACCATGGGCTCAAAAAGGTGGCGGTCGTGCGAGAGCTGGTTCTCGTCGTTCTCCTATATTCGTAGGTGGTGGTAAGGCATTTGGTCCTCAAAACAACCGTAACTACGATCTGAAAGTAAATAAAAAGCAGAAAAAACTTGCTTTAAACTTTGCTTTAAATGAGCATGCACAAAATGGGACTCTTTTTGTAGTTGATTCTATTGAAATCGCATCTGGTAAAACTAAAGATGCAATGGCAATGTTTAAGTCACTAAATCAAAGAGATACTCTTTTTGTTAAATCTTTATTGGATGAGCCAACTTTCTTAGCTTTTGAAAATATTCAAGCTACTTATGTTGTTGAGTCTAACGAATTAAATGCTTTTTTAGCTGCTAACTACCGTTCACTTGTGATTGAAAAAGCAGTATTTGAAGCTCTAGTAAGTGAGGCATAAATAGATGGCAGATATTACAGATATTAAATCTATATTATATACAGAAAAGACACTTGGACTTCAAGAAGATAATGTACTTGTTATACAAACATCTCCGAGAATGACTAAGACAGGTCTTAAAGAGGTTTTTCGTGAGTATTTTGGGATTATTCCTAACAAAATCAACTCACTTAATCAAAGCGGAAAAGCAAAAACATTCCGTGGTGTAAAAGGTAAGCAAAATGACTTTAAAAAGTTTTATGTTACTTTACCTGAAGGTGCACAAATAGAAAGTTTGGCGGTATAAGATGGCAATAAAAACTTATAGACCAATAACTCCATCTCGTCGTTTTTACACTAATGTTGATAGTTCTGACATTACTGCAAAAGCAAGTGTTCGTTCATTGCTGACAAAGCTTCCAACAACTGCTGGTCGTAACAACAATGGTCGTATTACATCTCGTCATCGTCAAGCGGGTGCTAAAAAACTTTACCGTATCATTGATTTCAAAAGAAATAAATTTGATATTCCTGCAACTGTAAGTGCTATTGAATACGATCCATATCGTAACTGTCGTATTGCACTTGTAGCTTATGCTGATGGTGAGAAGCGTTATATTCTTCAACCAAAAGGTTTAAGTGTTGGCGATACTATTATTTCTTCTGAATCTGGTTTAGATACTAAGCCTGGCAATACTATGAAATTAAAAAGTATTCCAGTTGGTACATTAGTGCATAATATTGAGCTTAAGACTGGCAAAGGTGGACAAATGTGTCGTGCTGCTGGAACTTCTGCTCAGATTATGGGTCGTGATGGTAATTATGTTTCACTTCGTATGCCTTCATCTGAAATGCGTCTAGTACTTGGTGAGTGTTTAGCAACTATTGGTAGTGTTGGAAATGAAGAGTTTGGTAATATTGTTATTGCTAAAGCTGGTCGTCAAAGACACTTAGGTATTCGTCCTCAAACTCGTGGTTCAGCGATGAATCCAATTGATCACCCACATGGTGGTGGTGAAGGTAAAACGAACTCAGGTCGTCATCCAGTTACTCCATGGGGTAAACCAACGAAGGGTGCTAAAACTCGTCGTAAGAAAGCTAGTGATAAATTAATTATTACTCGCCGTAAACCAAATGCAAAAAGGGTAGGATAAAATGGCTCGTTCAGTAAAAAAAGGTCCATTTGTTGATGACCATTTAATGAAAAAAGTTGAAAAGGCTCGCGCTGAAGGCAACAAAAAACCTATTAAAACTTGGTCAAGAAGATCTATGGTCGTTCCTGCAATGGTTGGTTTTACATTAAATGTTCACAACGGGCGTCAATTCGTTCCTGTACATATTTCAGAGAACCATATTGGTTATAAACTTGGTGAATTTGCACCAACTCGTACATTCAAGGGCCATAAGGGCTCTGTTCAAAAGAAGGTGTAATCATGGCTAGAGCATTATTAAAATTTATCCGTGTTTCACCTATTAAATCTCGTCTTATTGCAAGAGAGGTTCAAGGTATGAATGCTGAAGAAGCTATGGTAGCTTTAGAATTCACTCCAAATAAAGCAGCAAAAATTATCTACAAAGTTATTGCATCTGCAGTAGCTAACAGTGGTAATGAAGCTGAAGATTGTGTTATCACATCTTGTCGTGTTGACAATGGTCCAGTTCTTAAAAGATTCCGTCCACGAGCTCGTGGTATGGCTTCAGGTATTAGAAAACCAACAGCACATATCTTAGTAGAAGTAGAGGGTAAATAATATGGGTCAAAAAGTTAATCCTATTGGTTTGCGTCTTGGTATCAACCGTAACTGGGAGAGCCGTTGGTTCCCTAACTTTAAAACTGCTCCGGCAGCTTTAGGTGAAGATCACAAGATAAGAACATTTTTGAAAAAAGAGCTTTACTATGCCGGTGTTGCTAACATCATTATAGAAAGAACAGTTAAGAGACTTCGTGTAACTATCGTTGCAGCTCGCCCTGGTATCATTATTGGTAAAAAGGGTGCAGATATTGAAAAACTTAAAACTGCTCTTCAAAAATTAGTTGGTAAACCAATATCTATCAACATTAAAGAAGAGAAAAAAGCTCAAACTTCAGCACAACTTGTTGCTGAAAATGTAGCTACTCAGCTTGAGCGTCGTGTTGCTTTCCGTCGTGCTATGAAGAAAGTTATGCAAGGTGCGCAGCGTTCAGGTGCTAAAGGTATTAAAGTAGCTGTTGCTGGTCGTCTTGGTGGAGCTGAAATGGCTCGTACTGAGTGGTACTTAGAAGGTCGTGTTCCTTTACATACACTTCGTGCAAAAATCGATTACGGTTTTGCTGAAGCGCATACTACTTATGGAATCATAGGTGTTAAAGTATGGATATTCAAAGGGGAAGTTCTTACTAAAGGCGTTCCTGTTGAAGTAAAAGAAGAGAAAAAAGAGCGTCGTCCTAAGCGTGCTCCAAGACGTGAAAAGGCTGAATAGTTATGTTGATGCCAAAAAGAACAAAATATCGTAAGGTAATGAAGGGTCGTAACCGTGGTTACGCTCGTTCTGGTTATAAGTTAGCGTTTGGTGACATCGCTTTTAAAGCTGTAGAAGCAGGTCGTATCAACTCTCGTCAGATTGAAGCGGCTCGTATCTCTGCAACTCGTCACATTAAGCGTAATGGTAAGATTTGGATTCGTGTATTCCCTGCTAAACCATTAACTGCTAAACCTCTTGAAACTCGTATGGGTAAAGGTAAGGGTGCAGTTGATCAGTGGGTTATGAATATTAAGCCAGGTCGTATAATTTTTGAAATGGCTGGTGTTGACGAAGATATTGCTCGTGAAGCATTGACTCTTGCTATGCACAAGTTACCATTCAAAACAAAAATAATTACTGCGGAGATGAGCAATGAAATATTCTGATTTAGCAGATAAAAACACAGCAGAGCTTCAAGCTATGCTTAAAGAGAAGAAAACAGAACTGTTTACTTTAAAAATAAAACAAAAGATGATGCAACTTCAAAACACTAGTGAACTTAGTGTCGCTAAAAAAGATATTGCAAGAATCAACACTGCTATTACTGCAGTGGCAAACTAGGGGACGGCGATGACACATAAGCGTGAAATTCAAGGTAAAGTAGTAACAATTGCAGGCGATAAAACGGTTTCTATCGTTGTAGAGCGTCGTGTAATGCATCCTCGTTACCATAAAGTTGTAAAGCGTTTCAAAAAGTACTTAGTACATGATGAGCGTAATGAAGTTAAAGTTGGTGATGAGATTATTGCAATCGAATGTCGCCCACTTTCTAAGACTAAATCTTTTAGACTTAAAACAGTAGTATCAGGAGCTAAATAATGATCCAAGGTTTTACTCGTCTAAATGTAGCTGATAATACAGGTGCAAAAGAGATTATGTGTATTAAGGTTCTTGGTGGTTCTAAGCGTCGTTACGCAACAGTTGGTGATGTTATCGTTGCTTCTGTTAAAAAAGCGATTCCAACTGCTAAAGTTAAAAAAGGTAAAGTTGTAAAAGCTGTAATCGTTAGAACTCATAAAGAAGTTCAGAGAGAAAATGGTTCTCTAATCCGTTTTGATGATAATGCAGCTGTTATACTTGATGATAAGAGAATGCCAATTGGTACTCGTATTTTTGGACCTGTTGCTCGTGAAGTTCGTTATGCTGGTTTCATGAAGATAGTTTCTCTTGCGCCGGAGGTTGTTTAATGGCAAAATTTAATTTCAAGAAAGGCGATACGGTAGAAATTATCGCTGGAGATGACCGTGGAACTAAGGCTACTGTTTTAGCAGTTATGCCTAAGAAAAACAAGGTTATCGTTGAGGGTTGCAAGATCGCTAAAAAAGCTATCAAACCAACTGAAGAAAACACTAAAGGTGGTCATATCAATAAAGAGATGCCTATAGATGTTTCAAATGTTCGTAAAGTGGAGGCATAATTAGATGGCTCGTTTAAAAGAAAAATATTTAGGTTTAGCATCTGAATTACAAGCTGATTTAGGGATTAAAAACCCTATGCAAACACCAAAAGTTGATAAGATTATTATCTCTGTTGGTGCTGGTTTTGCAATGAAAGATAATAAGCTTATCAAAAACATTGAAGATACAATTACTACAATTGCCGGTCAGAAAGCAACTACAGTAATCGCGAAAAAATCTGTTGCAGGTTTTAAAGTTCGTGAAGGTATGCCAGTTGGTATCCGTGTTACACTTCGTGGTGAAAATATGTATAACTTTCTTGATCGTCTAGTTTCTATTGCACTTCCTCGTGTAAAAGATTTCCGTGGTGTTCCAAGAAATGGTTTTGATGGTCGTGGTAACTATAACTTTGGTCTTGCTGAGCAACTTATCTTCCCAGAGATTAGTTATGATTCAATCATGCAAATCCATGGTATGAATATCACTGTTGTAACAACTGCTGATTCAGATAAGGCTGCATTTGCTCTTTTAGAGAAAATGGGTATGCCTTTTACTAAAGGGAGTAACTAATGGCTAAGAAGTCTATGATTGCTAAAGCAGCAAGAGAACCTAAGTTTAAAGTTCGTGGATATACAAGATGTCAAATCTGTGGTCGTCCACATTCAGTACTTAGAGATTTTGGAATCTGTCGTGTGTGTTTTAGAAAAATGGCAAATGAGGGTCTAATCCCAGGTGTTAGAAAGTCTTCTTGGTAGGCATTTGCCAACCAAGTAGAAACTCCTAACAATTAGCAGTTTAGTTTTTACTAAACTCGCAAAAAAAGGAATTAATTAATGATTAATGATCTAGTATCAGATGCGTTAACTCGTGTTCGTAATGCAGGTATGAGAAGATTACCAGTTACAACTTTAGTTCACTCTAAGAGTGTTGAAGCTGTAGCAAATATCTTAGTAGATAAAGGTTACTTAGAGTCTTGTAATGTAATCGAAGATGGCGTTAAAAAAACTATTAAAGTTGTACTTAAGTACAATGAAGATGGTAAAAATGTAATTAATGAAATGAAAAGAGTTTCTAAACCTGGTAGAAGAGTCTATAAAGGTAAAGAAGAGATCAAGCGTTTTAAAAATGGTTACGGAACTATTATTGTTAGTACATCTCATGGCGTTCTTGCTAATGACAAAGCTTATGAGCTTGGCATTGGTGGCGAAGTTATGTGTACAGTTTGGTAGGGGTAGAATATGTCAAGAATTGGTAAAAAACCTGTAGATTTTGGTGCTGATGTTAAAGTTAGCTCAAATGGAGATATTTTAACTTTTGCTAAAGGCAAAAATAGTGTAGATTTAGATACTAAAGGAAATGTTGATTTCGCAATTGATGGAAACATTTTATCGTTTAGTGCAAAATCAGAAGAAAAAGTTCACAGAGCATTCTGGGGAACATATAGAGCATTAGCTCAAAATATCGTTGTTGGTTTAACTACTGGTTATACTAAACAATTAGAGATTAATGGTGTTGGTTATAGAGCTGCTGTTAAAGGTAAGGTTCTTAATCTTCAACTTGGTCACTCTCATGATATTAATTATGATTTACCAGATTCTTTAGAAGCTGAAGTAACAAAAAATGTTATTACTCTTAAAAGCTATGACAAGCAAACACTTGGTCAAGTAGCAGCTGAGATTAGAGCATTTCGTCCACCAGAGCCTTACAAAGGTAAAGGTGTTAAATATATGGAAGAGCATATCGTGCGTAAAGCCGGTAAAACTGCTAAGAAGTAAGGGAGGGTATTAGAAAATGAATGCAAAAGTATTAAAAAATAAAGTAGCTAACCGTTTAAAGCGTAAGCGTCGTATTCGTGCAAAAATATCTGGTTGTGCTTCACTTCCTCGTGTTTCTGTATTTCGTTCAAATCGTTACCTAAGTGTACAAGCAATTGATGATGTTACTGCAACAACTTTATGCGCATTAAACACAAAGGCTACTGGTCATAAATCAAACAAAGAAGGTGCTGCTGCACTTGGTGAGGCATTTGCTGCTACACTTAAGACAGCTAATATCTCTGAAGTTGTATTTGATCGTAATGGTTACCAATACCACGGCGTTATCGCTGCATTTGGTGACGCACTTCGTGCAAACGAAATTAAGTTTTAGGAGGCTCACATGGAAATTAACAGAGATGATTTTGAAGAATCAATTGTAAATATTGGTCGTGTAACTAAAGTTGTTAAAGGTGGGCGTCGTTTTCGTTTTACTGCATTGATTGTAGTTGGTAACAAAAATGGTACTATCGGATATGGTGTTGGTAAAGCTAAAGAAGTTCCTGATGCAATTCGTAAAGCAGTTGATAATGCTTTTAAAAACTTAACTACTGTTAAGATTAAAGGTTCAACAATTGCTCATGATATTGAACATAAGTATAACGCAAGTCGTGTTTTACTTAAACCAGCATCTGAAGGTACGGGTGTAATCTCAGGTGGTGCAATGCGTCCAGTTCTTGAGCTTGCAGGTATACAAGATATACTTACAAAGAGTATTGGTTCAAATAATCCAGGTACAGTGGTTCGTGCTACGGTTGAAGCACTTGGCAGATTAAAAGGATAGATGATGGGTATTGAAAATTTAACACCTGCTGAGGGTTCTACTGCAAATCGTAAGCGTGTTGGTCGTGGACAAGGTTCTGGTACTGGAAAGACTGCTGCTCGTGGTCAAAAAGGTCAGAAATCTCGTTCAGGTTACAAGAGAAAAAGAAACTTTGAGGGTGGTCAACAACCACTTGCTAAGCGTTTACCAAAAATTGGATTTACATCTCACAATGTAAAACCATATGTAATAAATGTTGAGAAAATTAAAGCTGTAGCAGAATTAGCTGAGATTACTATGGAGTCTATCCGTAGTGTTCATAAAATGGGTATGTCTGTAGAAAAAGTTAAATTAGTAGGAGCATCTGCGAAAGATTTAGCTTCGAAAATTAAAGACGAAAATATCACTACAACAGGTAACTAGTTATGAATAAAAATCTAGTAAATAAGATACTTATTACTATCGGTTTTTTATTCCTCTATCGCCTACTGGCTTATGTGCCAGTACCGGGCGTTGATACTGCTGTTATAGCATCATTCTTCGATTCACATCAATCAGATGCGCTGGGCTTATTTGATATGTTTAGTGGTAACGCTGTTGAGAGACTATCTATTATTTCACTTGGTATTATGCCCTATATCACCGCCTCAATTATTATGGAGCTTTTAGCTGCAACATTTCCTACGCTAGGTCAAATGAAAAAAGAGCGTGACGGTATGGTTAAATATATGCAAATAATTCGTTATGCGACTATTGCAATTACTCTTATCCAAGCTATTGGTGTAAGTGTTGGACTTCAAAGTTTAACAGGTCCAAATGGAAATAGTGCGATCTTAGCTGATCAAAATACATTTATACTTCTTTCTGCTGTTTCAATGTTAGCGGGAACAATGTTACTAATGTGGATTGGTGAACAGATTACTCAAAGTGGTATTGGTAATGGTATTTCACTAATTATCTTTGCCGGTATTGTTTCAGCAATTCCAAGTGCTATTGGTCAAACTGTTACTATGGTAAATACAGGTGCTATGAGTTTTCTTACAGTTATTGGAATTTTAGTGCTTATTTTTGGAACTGTAGCTGTAATTATCTATGTTGAACTTGGTGAGCGTCGTGTTCCTATTACATATGCTAAAAAAGTTATGATGCAAAACCAAAACAAAAGAGTTATGAATTATATCCCTATCAAAGTTAACTTAGCTGGTGTTATTCCAGTTATCTTTGCTTCTGCGATATTGATGTTTCCTATGACTGTTTTATCAAGTAGTACTAATCCTACTGTTCAAGGAATTGCAGATCTTTTAAATCCAAATAGTTACTTTTTTAACTTTTTGACATTTGCTTTTGTTGTTTTCTTTGCATTTTTCTATGCTTCGATTACATTTAATGCAAAAGATATTGCAGATAACTTAAAGAGACAGGGTGGATTTATCCCGGGTATTCGTACTGGTAATGCGACAAAAGAGTTTTTAAATGAAACTGCTAGCAGACTTACTTTTACAGGTGCTTTATACCTTGGTCTTGTTGCAACCCTGCCATTTATGATTATCAAGGGGATGGGTGTTCCTTTTTTCTTTGGTGGAACTGCTGTTCTTATCGTTGTTCAAGTTGCACTTGATACAATGAGAAAAATAGAGGCTCAAGTTTACATGAGTAAATATGAGACACTAAGTGCTGTTGGTCTATAAATAATGGCTATTGCACTTAGAAAACCCTTAGAAATTGAAAAATTAAGAGCTGCCAACAAGATTGTTGGTGGTGCCTTAGAACTACTTCGTACAAATACAAAAGTTGGAGCCTCTTTAAAAGAACTTGATGCTATGGCAGAGGATTATATCCGTTCTCATGGTGCAAGACCCTCTTTTAAAGGTTTATACGGTTTTCCAAATGCTGTTTGTACCTCACTAAATCCAGTAATTATTCATGGTATTCCAACAGATTACAAACTCCAAGAGGGTGATGTGATTGGTTACGATATAGGAACAGAACTAAACGGTTGGTTTGGTGATGCGGCTATAACAGTGCCTGTTGGGGTGGTTACTCAAGAAGATGAAGCTTTGATTGCATGTGCTAAAGATACACTTTATCATGCAATAGGTGAAATTAAACAAGGTATGAGATTTAAAGAACTCTCTTTTATAATAGAAGAGTTTATTCATTCTCGTGGTTTTATCCCACTACAGAATTTTTGTGGACATGGGCTTGGGAAAAGACCTCATGAGGAGCCTGAAATACCAAATTATCTTGATGGCATAAATCCTAAGGCTGGTCCTAAGATTAAAAATGGAATGGTTTTTTGTCTTGAGCCTATGATTTGTCAAAAGGATTCAAAACCAGTTATTTTAGAAAATAAGTGGGATGTTGTTAGTACCGATGGTTTAAACGGTTCACACTATGAGCATGCTGTTGCAGTTATCAACGGTAAAGCTGAAATATTATCTCTTGCATAGAGAAAAAAGGACTTATTAATGGCTAAATCAGATGTTATAGAAGTTGACGGCAAGATTATTGAAGCATTACCAAATGCAACTTTTCGTGTGGAATTACCAAATGGACATATTATTTTATGTCATATCGCAGGTAAAATGCGTATGCATTATATAAAAATACTTCCAGGTGATCGTGTTAAACTTGAGTTAACACCGTACTCTCTTGATAAGGGTAGAATTACTTATCGTTATAAATAATTAGCAGATTTTCTGCTAATTATATTTCTGCTTTTTAATTAAAAAGTTTTGGTGTTTCTAAATTCTGCTATTTCTGTTTCTACCATCTCATCTATCATAATAGTAAATAGTTCTGAAATCATATTTGGAGAAACTCCCTTCTCGATTGCATGGTGACGAACCTTTTGCATAATAAACTCTATTCTATCTTCTGCTTTAACCTCATCTACACTGTTTTTAAATGAAGCTGCTTGACGAATAAGATGACTTCGTTTGGAAATCAACTCTACCAATTTGTTATCTAAAATATCTATCTCATCTCTTACTTCTTGGAGTGAATTACACTGTTTCATACTATTTTCCTATTCTTTATTATTTATACCTCATTACTTATAAGTATCTTAACAAAAAATAGATAAAAAGTTGTTAATACTTTTGTAACTATTAATATATATAATACTTATTACGATTCTCCATGTATAATCTCATCCTTGACCTCGGGGTTATACATTCCCTCAACTTTTGTTGGGGTTCCTACCTTTGGATATCCTTGTTTATATATGCTAAATATCCCACAGCAATCAGAAGAATGCTAAATGTAACTATCCAGATTAACATATCTCCGCCACTTGCTGCTTTTTCAATATTTTCATTCATTTGTAAAGTCCTTTAAAATGGAGATTTTTTTATTAAGTTTAGTTATCTTTTTTTTGTCATTAGTTCTGTTTTTAAGTTCATTAAGCCAAAAAATCACAGCTTTTTTATAGCCATTAAAAGATGCTACTTCAATAACCCTCTCTATGGTGTTATTATCAACTTTGTCTTTTAAAAGTGAAGTTGAAAGAAGTTGTGAAGTTGGTCTATCCATTTTAACTATATCGTTATTAATTTTAGTGAACTCTTCATTTTTCACATGCCATACAAGATCCCTATATATTTTAGGTAGTTGTGAAATCTGTTTTTCTTTTATGTTAAGTGTTAAAAAGTCATAGTAAGCATTAAGAGTTTGAGAATTAATTAGATCTTTTATATCTTGGTATTTCTCACACTTATCAGTTATACCTACAGAGATATTCAAAGCACATTCACCGAGGTATATAGAGCCAAGATGAGTTAAGTCTGAGCTGTTTTTTGCATGTTTAACGGCTCTTTGTAAATCATTTTTTGCCAAGTTGTCGTTTGAGCTTAAAAAGTTTTTTGTGTATGAGTCAAAAGCATTTACACTTTTATACTGCCACTCGTTTGGTGGTGTATCAAATGAACAGCCACTAAAGAGTAGAGCAGTTAGTAGATATATAGTTAGCTTTTTCATGGAAGAGTTATCTCCGATTTTTCTTCATCTTGGAGCATAGAATCAACTTTGTCTATTATCTGATTTGATTTTTGTAATCCAACTGAGACTTGTTTTTTTAACTCAAGTAGATCTTTATCATAACTTCCAACTGCTTTGACGGTTGAATCAAGTGACTCTAGTTTCTGTTTAATATCTTTCATAATAGTTTCAAGTTCTTTGATTGTTGATGAAGTTGGTTGAACTATATCGCTATCTATGGAGGAGGTTATATGGCTAAAATCTTTGCTTATAAGATGAACTTCTTGCATTATTTCGGCTGTTTTATTTAGTGAATCGATTAAACTTTTTGTAGAGTTTTTATCTCCGGTTATTGTTGTTAGAAGTGAATCATCTTCTATAAGGGTAGCTGTAAATGTTTGAATATTTTTCAGAGTCATTAAGATATCCGAATCATCATTTGAGAGATAAGAGGTAATCGTATCAATATTGTTAATAATACTTATAATCCTATTCACAGCCGGTTCTAGTTTTGAAATCATATCGTTAATATCATCACTTAGCAACATTAGAAGTGTTGAGCCAGCTTCTAGTTGCTTATTTCCTATGGCTGAGTATAGTTCAATATGTGCTGAGCCTATAAGAGGTTTTTTTAGCATCAAAACGCTATCTTTGCTTATCCATTTTCTGTTCTTTTCATCAACTGAAAAAGTCATATAAACGGTTCCATCATCTTTAAGTGAAATTTTATCTATGACTCCTATGTTGAAGCCAGAGTATTTCAGAGGCATACCTACATTAAAAGAACTAGCACTTTGGGTGTTAAAGTGATAACTATATCTTTTGTCAAACGAACCTTTTTCTTGAAGCAGTAGATATAGAGATGCAACAATAGTAATAAACAGAGTTATTACAAAAATTCCAACAGCAAGTTTCATTTTATTATATTGCATCTGCATCCTTCGTAGTGAATTTCATTAGATAGAGTATCTAAGATTAAAATATTTTTTTCGTTTAGTATCTTCATAGAGTTTATTATAACTTTTATATCTTTAAGAGTGTTTATCAGATAAAGGGGCGTTGCTACGATAATAAAATTATCTCTACTCATTAACGCTCTTAGTAGCATAATATGAAATTTTTGAGTAGCTGTACACTCTATGGGTCTCTTAAAAGCAAAATCTGAAAGTTCAATTTTTTTAAGATATTTTGTAGCTAATTTTTGTGCTGTTTTTGTTGGCATAAGTTCATCTATCTCTTTGATGATAGATATGTTTTCTACTATATTTAAATTTGAAATAAGTGGAGTCTCTTTAGAAATCAGTGAATATTCCATTTGTGTTTGTATAAATTTTTTTATATCTTCTTGGTTGTTAAACAGCCTTATAGTGATTGAATTAGTAATGATAACACCTCAATAAAAAAGATAGCAATAAAAAGTTTAACCATTCCATTTAAAACGGATATGGGAATAGCAGTATAACTTTTTGCAGTTTTTAATCCACTATATAATGGGATAAGCATAGTTACAAAACCAAAGGCGATACCTTTAAAAAGTAAGATAAGAACATCTTGTACTTCAATAGCACTTATTAGCAGATATTTATAGGTGTGAAAATCCATATTCATATAAAAAAGAGTAAAGAGATAACCACTACTAAGCATAATCAAGGCAAAAACAATTGAGAGAGAAGTTACACTGATGATACCACTGATTATTCTTGGTAAAAATAGATAGTCAATAAGATCTATTTTATACTCTTTTAAGGTGTTTAGTTCATTGTTTACCTTCATAACTGCTATCTCGGTATTGATAGCAGTTCCAGAACGCAAAGAGATAAGAAGAGCTGTGAAAAATGGAGAAAATTCATCTATAACAAAAGCAATAATGATAGAACCTATCTCATCTTGAAGTTTATACTCTGTTGCAAGAGAGATTACTACACCAATAACGATAGAGCCAAAAAAAAGAGCCATCATAATAAAAAGAGGGATAATTTGAATCGCTGTAAAGTAAATTTGTTTAGTTAGTACCATCCTCATAGCAGGATTGTAGCTGCTTGGGCGTAGCATGTGGATTATGCAGATATAGGTAAATTTCAGTGCTTCATAAAGTGAAGATATTGAGTGTATGGTTTTAGCACCAATATCTTCTATGAATTTTATAAGCACTTAGTTTAGTCTCTAAAACTTGGCATGTGGAATAGGAAAATGCTCAACAACAAAGTCTAAATCTTTGTCTCCCCTACCACTTAAGTTTACTAAAATCGTCTCATCTTTTGACATTGTTTTTGCCAATTTCATCGCAAATGCAACGGCATGAGCTGACTCTAATGCAGGGATAATTCCTTCAAGTTGTGAGAGTTTATAAAAAGCATCTATAGCCTCTTCATCATTACAAAGACCAACTTTTGTTCTTCCCCCATCTTTTAAAAATGCGTGTTCAGGTCCAACAGATGGGTAGTCGATTCCAGAGCCTATAGAGTAAACAGGAGCAGGTTCTCCATCTTCATCTTTAAGCATTATAGAGTTAAAACCATGCATAATTCCCTCTTCACCATAAGTTAGACTAGCTGCATGCTGACCAAGTTTTGTGCCAATGCCCAGAGGCTCAACACCATATAGTTCAATCTCTTTATCTTCAATAAATCCAGAGAAGATACCCATAGCATTACTTCCCCCACCAATACAGGCAATAACACTATTTGGTACGCCACCTGCCAACTCATCAAACTGCTCTCTTGCTTCAAAACCTACCACTGATTGAAAATTTCTAATCATCACAGGGAATGGATGAGGTCCTACAACCGAACCGATACAGTAGAGGGAAGTGTCAGACTCTTCTACATACTTCTCAAAAGCACTATCAACTGCTTCTTTTAGAGTTTTTAGTCCATGAGTAGCAGCAACTACCTTTGCTCCAAGGATTTTCATCCTAACAACATTTGGATGCTCTTTTTGGATATCTACTTCACCCATATGTATTTCACACTCTAGCCCAAAATAAGCTGCTGCTGTTGCCAATGCCACACCATGTTGCCCAGCTCCGGTCTCAGCAATAACTTTTCTCTTTCCAAGATATTTGGCAAGCATAACTTCTGCCATACAGTGGTTTAGTTTATGTGCGCCGGTATGGTTTAAATCTTCTCTTTTAAGGTATATTTTTGCACCACCACAAAACTCTGTTAAATTTTTAGCAAATGAGATAGGAGTAGGTCTACCTTGGTAGTGTTTTCTAACATATTTTAACTCTTGGATAAATTCAGGGGAGTTTTTTAGTTTGTTATATGCCTCTGCTATCTCTGCAAAAGGTTTTTCTAAAACAGGAGGGATAAAAGCCCCTCCATATTTACCAAAGTAACCATTTTCATCTGGGTTTGATTCTAAATAAGACTGACTCATTATAACTCGCTTTATATTTAATATAGAGGCATTATAATTCAGGTAAGATTTATACTAGATTAAACTGCTAATTTGGCTTAATCATTTTTTTTATATTTTTTGGAATATGAGCAAAAGGGATATTTTGCATACCTTTTTTTTCTCCATTTTCATCTACTACCATTACATCAAGACTCATTGCTGTAGGGTAGTAACGAATAGCTTTATATGATATTTTCTCAATCATAAGGTTTATCTTCTTATTTGATAGTTCTACACTTTTTTTCTTTTTTGCCATCTATTGGTCCTTTAAGTAGATACCAGTATCTTTTACTTCAATTTTATCTGCATTTTGCAGAGTAGTTAGTGAGCGTTTAAAATCTTTTTTACTAAGACCAAAAACATCTTTTATAAGCTGGGCATCACTTTTATAGTTGTATGGCATGATGCCTTTGTTCTCTTTTAAAAGTGCTAGAACTTTATCGCTGGAATCTCCACTTTTTTTACTTCCTGGTTTTCTAAGAGTAAGGTCGATATTTCCATCTTTTCTTATGGTTTTTACGAAAGCAGTTTTTTCATCACCGAGATTGATAGTCTCAAAAATCTCATTGTGATAAATCAGACCTTCATACTTGTCATCTACAATACACTTAAATCCAAGTGGAGTTTTAGCGATAATGAGAATCTTAGCCTCTTTGTTTATACTCAAACCTTTGACCTTTCTATCAAAAAAATCACCAAGCTTTTCAGTTCCCACAAGACGGTGAGTTCTTTCATCGTAAACAACTCTTAAAAATCTTTTTTCTCCGACTTGAAAAGGTGTTTTTTGGAACATATTTGGTACAAGCAGATCTTTTGTAAGACCCCAATTCATAAATGCGCCAAAAGGTGCAACATCTACAACTTCAAAAAGTGCAAACTCATCAAGCATGGCTATTGGTTTTAGAGTTGTAGCAACGAGTCTATCTTCAGAATCTGTATATAAAAATACATCAACTAAACTATCTTCAATCATATCTTGTGTCACATATGAACCTGGAAGAAGAACATCTTGCCCATCTTCTGCCATAAGATAAATTCCTGGAGTTGTATCTCTATCAACTCTTAGTGTGTTTATAAAACCTAGTTCTAAGTGGGGACTTAACTGCATAATATTTCCTTGGTAATTCCGTTATATATTTGATATTGTATCCTCTTTGGCATGTGAGAATGGTTAAAATGAGATTGGGTATAATATCTAAATAGAGGTAGTTTATGTTTTATACGAAAAGTGTTGAAGAGAGTTTAATTGATTTAGATTGTACAGTAGATGGATTGAGTCCTCATGAAGCATGGTTACGAAGTGAACATTATGGGAAAAATATTTTACCGGAGGCTTCTCCACGCACTATCTTTGGTATTTTTTTTGAGCAGTTTAAAAGTCCTATTATATATGTGCTGTTGATTGCTACTATTGTATCCTTTGCTATAAAAGAGTTTACAGATGCAGGTTTTATTTTAGCAGTGCTTTTGATTAATGCAATTATAGGAACATATCAAGAGTACACGGCAGGGCAGAGGGCAGATGCACTTAAAAAAGTACTAAAAACTTATGTAGATGTTTTAAGAAACTCTAAACGGGTTAAACTGCTTAGCGAAGATGTTACCGTTGGGGATATTGTTTTTTTTGAATCAGGGATTAGAGTACCTGCCGATATTCGTCTTATTGATGTTAAAGATTTGTTGGTAAATGAGTCTCTTTTAACAGGAGAGTCAGTAGATGTAACTAAAGATGCCACTTATCTATCTAGTGATATAGATGAGGTAATTGGTGATAGAAAAAACATGCTTTACGCTGGATCTATAATTATAAAAGGTAGAGCTAAAGGTGTTGTTACTGCCATAGCTGACCAAACAGAAGTAGGTAAAATTGCTTCACTTCTTGCTTCATCAGATATAACAAAAACACCATTGATATTGCGAATGGAGAAATTTTCACTAAATATTTCCAAAATTATAGGTCTTATAGTATTGATTATAATAGTGGTCGGTATCTATCAAGAAGCTCCACTTAAGGAGATATTTTTTCTTACAGTTGCTATTGCTGTTTCAACGATTCCAGAGGGACTTCCGGTTGTTATCACTGTTGCGCTTAGTGTTGCTAGTGGTGTAATGAGTAAGCGTAATGTTATTGTACGCAGACTCTCAGCCATTGAGGGGCTTGGATCTTGTACTATGATTGCCAGTGATAAAACCGGTACAATGACACAAAATCGACTTAGTGTTGAGTATTTTGTTACACAAAAGAGTGTTTATAAATCTATAGAGCATGTAGATAGGAGAGTTCTTCAAGCAGCTATTTTATGTAATGAAGCAACTTTTTATATAGAGGGGAGTGAGTTTAGTTTTATAGGGGATCAGGTGGATGTAGCTTTAGCAAGATATGCGTTAAATATGGATCCTTCATTATATGAGTTTAAAAAGAGAGTTATTCCCATTGAAACGATGCCATATGAACCTCAAAATAAGTTTTCAGGAGCGATATATAAGATTGATGAAAAACAGTTGCACTTTATAAAAGGTTCGCCAGAAGTTATTCTTGATAAGTGTTCATTGAGTAAAGATGATTTTGAATCCATCTCAAAAGGTGTTGATGAGTGGGCTTCTA
>JAYELK010000033.1:0-23673 GCA_034717415.1 Campylobacterota bacterium
ATACCCTTTGATTGAACGCTTCTTTGATAGTTTTTCTCTTGATTTTCTTGCCATATCTTCTCTTTTATGCTTTTTGAAAATACTAGCAATTATTGTTCTAGTTTTGTTCATGGCTTTTTATGGGATTTACCTAATTAAAAAATTAATTATAGTAAATTTTATAAAAAACAAAGCTTATATGTCCTAAAATTAGTAGGAAATCAAAGTGGGAGAGGTTCTAATGTTTGTATCATCATATAACACTTATATTCATACAAACAGATTAACCAACGCTACTAATGAGAGAGTTGAAAAGTCTAAGCATGTGGGGAGTTCATTCAACTCGGTTCTCTCACAAAATGAAGTTTTAAAATCAAAAAGTAGCGAAAATTTACCTATAAATTATGTCTCGAACTATAAAGCATTTAACAACAAACAAAAATTACAAAATCCATTCCAAGATAAAAACACAACAACATATAAAACAATAACTACTAAGGAAAATGCAAAAATAGCTTACGAAGATAGTTCTAAAATATTTTCATTATCACAAAAGCCAAGTATCACACTTAACCAAACACCAAAAATAGAATCAGAGTTAAATGTTCGTCATGCAATGATAAATACTTATATCGCAAATGAACGATACTATCAAGTTACAGCAGCCTAATCTTCAATCCAAGCATCAGTTCTAACAACTCTATCATCATCAAAATACTTTAGTTTAAAAGCATTGCTACATGCTCCATCACTAAAATCCATAATAGCTACCTGAAGAATTTTTTTACACTTTTTTGGAATATCAAAGTGTCCTCTCATACCGGTTAAAAACTGCTGAAGTGGTATTTTTGAATCCATACCGATAACATTATCTCTGCATCCAGTCAAACCCAAATCTGTCAAATAAGCAGTCCCGTTTACAATCTGAAAATCATCAGTAGAAACATGAGTATGAGTTCCAATAATCCCACTCACTTCACCTTGCATCAACATCATCATAGCTCTTTTTTCACTCGTAGCCTCTGCATGAAAATCTATAAATATATTTTTCACACCATCAGCTTTTAACTCTTGAACAGTTTTTTGAGCACATCGAAAAGCATTATCCGTATATGGCATGGAATAGTGACCCATAAGATTTAATACTGCTAGCTTCTCCCCTGCAACTTCATATACTTTACAACCAGTTCCAGCTACTCCATCTGGATAATTATGTGGACGAAGTATCTCATGAGTCTCGAACAAAGGTACTATCTCTTTTTTATCCCAAGAGTGATTTCCACCACTCATAACATCAATTCCACATGCCAAGAGTTCATTTGCATTTTTGGGGGTAAGTCCAAAACCATGAGAAGCATTTTCATAATTCACCACCACAAAATCAACTTCATACTCTGCTCTAATTTTTAGCAGATAATTTTTAATCATATCCCTACCCGGTCGTCCTACTATATCACCTATAAAAGCTATTCTCATATCTAATCTTATAATTTAAATTTTATGAATTATATCAAAAATCTAAAACATTTTTAAAATCAGCTATAATATAATTAATAAAAATATAAAAGGTTTGCCTCATGACATTACATTTAAATGCTTCAGAAAGTGTGTCTCACAAAATCTTGTCTTTTCTAGAGTCTCTAACTACACAGGGTGAATCTATTGAAATTATAGATGATTCTGTTTATAAATTTGAAAAAACTGGCATATCAAAAGGTTTGAAAGAAGTTGAAAATGGCAATGTTTATTCATCTGATGAACTTATTAAAGATTTAAATAAATAATATGCCACATTTAATAATGAAAGTATTCGAGAAATTATTTTAGATGGAATTAAGATAATTTATAAAATATATACAGATATATTGACCTCGATGAATCCGATATAAAAATGACATAATAAAATTTAATATTATCCTCCTTTAGCTATAATTCCACCAATGAAAAAAGAGATAAACTTTAAAGCACATACAAACTTTTCTCCAGCTGGTGATCAGCCTACTGCCATTAAAGAACTTAGTGAATCGATACTAAAAGGCAATCGTTACCAAACACTTGAAGGTGTTACAGGTAGTGGTAAGACATATACCATGGCTAAGGTTATTGAGAAAGTTAAGATGCCTACTATCATTATGACTCATAACAAAACTTTAGCAGCTCAGTTATACTCTGAGTTTCGTAGTTTCTTTCCGGATGCTCATGTTGAGTATTTTGTATCTTACTATGACTATTATCAGCCGGAGGCTTACATACCCCGTCAAGACCTTTTCATTGAAAAAGATAGCGCTATTAATGATGAGTTAGAGAGAATGAGATTGTCTTCAACTGCTAACTTACTCTCTTATGATGATGTAATAGTTATCGCTTCCGTATCTGCCAACTATGGGCTTGGTGACCCTGAGGAATATCTCAATATGGTTCAAGTTTTAGAAGTTGGCGATGAGATAAATCAAAAAAAACTTCTGCTACATTTAGTTGAGATGGGTTATTCTCGTAATGATACTTATTTTGATAGTGGGCATATTCGTGTAAATGGAGAGAGTTTAGATATTTACCCACCCTACTTTGAGCAAGAAGCTATTCGAATAGAGTTTTTTGGAGATGAGATAGAAGCTATTTATTCGTTTGAAGTTATAGATAACAAACGACTAGAAGATCATAAAAAATTTACCATCTATGCCTGCTCACAATTTAGTGTAGGTCAAGAAAAAATGGCTATTGCTATTAAAAGGATAGAAGAGGAGCTTGATGATAGGTTAGCTTACTTTCAAGAAAATGGAAAACTTTTAGAGTATCAAAGACTAAAACAGAGAGTTGAGTTTGATTTGGAAATGCTTCAAACTACCGGCATGTGTAAAGGCGTTGAAAATTATTCTAGACTTTTAACAAATAAAAAACCGGGAGAAGCCCCTTTTACTCTTCTTGATTATTTTACCCAGCGAAATCAAGACTACCTAGTGATAGTTGATGAATCTCATGTCTCCCTTCCACAATATCGTGGCATGTATGCAGGAGATAGAGCAAGAAAAGAAGTTTTAGTTGATTATGGTTTTAGGCTACCGAGTGCTTTGGATAACAGACCCTTAAAAGCTGACGAATATATAGACAAAGCTCCACACTATCTTTTTGTATCAGCGACACCAGCAGAATATGAGTTAGAGATGTCAAGCGTGACTGCACATCAAATTATCCGTCCAACAGGACTTCTTGACCCAATTTTAGAGATAAAAACGACTGATAATCAAGTTGAAGATATTCATGATGAGATAAAAAAAATAGCAGCAAAAAATGAGAGAACTCTCATAACCGTTCTTACAAAAAAGATGGCTGAAGCACTTACAAAATATCTGGCAGATTTAGGTATAAAAGTTCAGTATATGCACTCTGACATTGATACTATCGAGAGAAATCAGATTATTCGTGCATTACGACTTGGAGAGTTTGATGTTCTTATAGGAATAAATCTGCTCCGTGAAGGATTAGACTTACCAGAAGTATCTCTTGTTGCGATCTTAGATGCTGATAAAGAGGGGTTTTTAAGAAGTGAGACAGCACTCATCCAAACCATCGGACGAGGTGCTAGAAATGCAAACGGTAGAGTTATACTCTATGCAAACAAAATCACAAAGTCAATGCAAAAAGCGATAGATACAACAACTTCAAGAAGAGAGATTCAAGAAGCTTTTAACAAAAAACATAATATCACTCCTACTACCACCATTCGTAAGTTAGATGCAAACTTAAAACTCGAAGATTATGGTGGCATTTACCAAAAGCATAAAAAAATGGATAAAATACCGGCTACAGAACGAAAAGCAATAACAAAAGAGTTAATGCTAAAAATGAAACAAGCTGCAAAAGAGTTAAACTTTGAAGAAGCAGCTAGACTTCGCGATGAGATAATGAAGATTAAGAAATTATAGGATTTTAAAAGATGGAAGATACTTTTAGCAATTTAGAAACTTATGGATATATAGGACTTTTTCTCTACTCTCTTGGTGGTGGATTTGTGGCACTTATAGGAGCGGGGGTACTCTCTTTTATGGGCAAAATGGACTTAACCACATCCATAGCTATTGCTTTTTTGGCGAATGCTTTAGGTGATGTTTTACTATTTTACATGGCACGATACCAAAAAAGCATGATGATGGAAGGTCTGCGAAAACATCGAAGAAAATTAGCACTTGCTCATGTTATGATGAAAAAAAACGGTTCATGGATAATACTTATTCAAAAATTTGTTTATGGTATAAAAACTCTTATCCCTATCGCTATCGGTCTTACAAAATATGATTTTAAAAAGTTTGCCATTTTAAATGTTGGTAGTTCTGCTATCTGGGCATTGGCATTTGGTCTTGGAAGCTACTACTCTGGAAGTGCTTTAGTAAAATTTGCTGAAATTATTGGGGATAAACCTTGGATTGCACCACTTATATTGGTAGTTTTTGGAGGGGCTTTATGGCTCTATATGACTCAAGCGACAAAGAAAAAAATTAATTAAGTTTTAATGGCATGTAAACTTTTACATGCCATACAAATAAAGTAAAAAAATTATTACTCTTCAACCGATGGACCAAATGGTGCATAATCCGTATGCTCACCATCTTGGTATTTTTTATAGTTTTCTATAAACATACCAGCTAATTTATCTCTAGTATTATCAAATAACTCTTTATCTTCCCACGCATTACGAGGATTTAAAATCTCAGGATCAATGTTACCTAGCGTTGTTGGCACATGAAGTCTAAATGTTTTAGTAGTGTCAAACTCACTCTCTTTAATGCTTCCATCTAAAATAGCATTAATACAAGCACGAGTATCTTTGATGCTCATTCTATGCCCAACACCATAACCACCACCAGTCCAACCAGTGTTTACAAGATAAACGCTTACTCCATGTTCATCAATTTTCTCACCAAGAAGTTTTGCATATACAGTTGGATGAAGTGGTAAAAATGCTTCACCAAAACATGCAGAGAATGTCGCAACAGGTTCTGTAATACCTCGTTCTGTTCCAGCAACTTTTGCAGTATAGCCACTTAAGAAGTAGTACATCGCCTGTTCTTTTGTAAGTTTTGAAACTGGAGGCAAGACACCAAAAGCATCAGCAGTTAAGAAGATGATATTTTTTGGATGACCAGCCATCAGATCATCTTTATGATTTACAATATGTTCAATAGGGTAAGAAACACGAGTATTTTCAGTCTTGCTTCCATCCTCATAATCTACTTCACCCTCACCATACAAGACAACATTTTCAAGAAGTGCATTTTTCTTTATGGCACCATAAATCTCCGGTTCACTTTTTCCATCAAGGTTGATAACTTTTGCGTAACATCCACCCTCAAAGTTAAAGACACCATGGTTATCCCAACCATGCTCATCATCTCCGATTAAAGCACGATGAGGATCAGTTGAGAGAGTTGTTTTACCTGTTCCACTTAGTCCAAAGAAGAGTGCCGTATCACCATTTTCTCCAACATTTGCAGAACAGTGCATAGCAAGTTTACCCTCTAACGGTAACCAGTAGTTCATCATTGAAAAAATTCCTTTTTTCATCTCACCACCATACCAAGTACCACCCATAATTGCCAAGTTATTTTCTACATCAAAGAGTACAAAAACTTCTGAATTTAGTCCATGCTCTTTCCATTTATCATTAACTGCTTTAGAAGCACTTAAAAATGTAAAATCAGATTTGAAAACTTCTAGTTCTGATTCTGTTGGACGAATAAACATATTTTTTACAAAGTGTGATTGCCAAGCTATTTCAGATACAAAACGAACTGATCTTTTTGATGCAGCCGAAGAACCACAAAAAACATCAGTTACATAGAGATCTGTACCTGAGAGTTGCTCTTGTGCAACTATCAAAAGCTCAGCAAATACATCAGCATTCACTTTTTGGTTTACATCACCCCAAGCAATATATTTGTTTGATGGGTCACAATCAACAAAATACTTATCTTTAGGACTACGACCTGTAAATATACCTGTATCAACAGCTGTAGCACCTTTTTTAGTAAGTTCTACTTCTGTGTTGTCAAGTTCATGTTTAATCAATTCATCATAACTTAAATTATGAAAAACCTTACCAATATTTTTAAGCCCTAACTCTTCTAACTCTGTCATTTTCATGATTTAGCCTCTGTGGTATTTTAATAATGAAATTATACACTTAATAAACCTAAAATATATATAAATATAGAAGTGTTTTAACAATTAAATATAGAAAAATTAGTTTAAGAATTTTTAGATAAAATTATGCTCTTGCTCGCATAACTCAGTTGGTAGAGTATTACCTCGACAAGGTAAGAGTCACTGGTTCGAGTCCAGTTGTGAGCACCATCCTTATTGGGGTTCTTTATGAGCAGGAACTTACTGTGAAGCCCAAAGTGCTACCATACCCAAAATAAGGCTAGCTGCAATCACACCTACAATTCCTCCAATAAAGAGAGTCATAATTGGCTGTATCATTGCCTCTAATATTTCTATTTTATAGTTAGTTTCCTCTTGATAAATATTGCTCAGTTGCTCAAAAGCATCATCCATATTACCACTCTCTTCCCCTGCTTGCATCAAATCACTAAATATCGAAGGTATTAGTCGATTATTTGCAAAAGCTACTGACATATTTCTACCTGATGTTACGGTAGCCGATGATTTGCTGACTATCTTTTGAAAAGGTAGAAAACCGTCTGAACTATTCACGATTCGAAGACTATCTAAAACACCTACTCCTGAACCAAGCAGTCTGGACATACTATTTGAAAAATTTGCAAGTGTACTAAAAAGTATAATAGGTCCAACTACAGGCGTATAAACAAATACTATATGCATACCATACCGAAATGGTTTAACAAATAGATATAATCCAGCAAATATAGCAACAACAATAAAACTGTAAAGCAAAATATTTTTCCACTCTCTTATAATAAAATCAGACATATCTACAACAAATTGAGTTATAGGTGGTAGCTCTGCACCCATTCCAGATAGAAAGCCTGAAAAGTTCGGTATTACAAAGAGTGCCATAAAAAAAATTACACCAATCGCAATAACCAGAGTAATCATAGGCATAATCATCGCCCCTTTAATTTTGCGATTAAATTTATATGTTCGTTGAAGATTTAAATAGACTTGCCTCATTACATCAGGAAGTGTTCCTGTTTGTTCTCCTGCTTGAAGCATACTAAAGATAGTTTTATCATAAAATTTGACATAATACTCACCAATTTTTGAAAACTCACTTCCCTGTTCAATCAACCCTATCATATCAGTAATCATCTGTTTGATAGTCCCACGAGATGAACGCTTCATCATTTTCAATGCATCTAAAAGTGTAATACCTGCACGGGTAAGTATAGACATCTGTCTAAAAAAGTTAATACGATTTTTAGTAGAAATACTTCTTACATTATTGCGAATAAAATGAGCAAGTGGGGTTTTTTTCATTCAGAAGCTACTCTTACAACCTCTTCATAAGAGGTCTCTCCACTCAACATTAATTTTTTTGCCGATTCCAAAATTGTTATCATTCCATAAGCTTTAATAGCATAATTACGAATATCAATATCAGTAGTACCACTGTTTATCATTTTTTTAATAGTACTATCGATGATTAAAAATTCATAAACACCTCTGCGTGAAGAGTAGCCACTATTGTGACATTTACGACATCCTTTAGCACGATATACAGTCGTATCACTATCAAGATTAAGCATATCGCACTCTGCTGTGCCAAGTCTATATTTTTGCTTACACTTCGGACATAAAACACGAACAAGTCTCTGAGCAAGAGCACCTATAAGTGAAGAGGCCACCAAAAATGGCTCAACACCCATATCTATGAGACGAGTAACAACACTAGCAGCATCATTTGTGTGAATGGTTGAAAAAACTAAATGTCCTGTAAGTGAAGCTCGCAAAGCTACCTCGGCTGTTTCATGATCACGAATTTCTCCTATCATTATTACATCCGGATCTTGTCTCAAGATAGAACGCAAAGCATCTGCAAAAGAGACCTTATGTGAATTAATTTGCACTTGATTAACGCCAGGGATTTTAAATTCAACGGGATCTTCGACTGTTGTTATATTGATATCTGAATGGTTAATCTCATTTAGTGCGGCAAATAGTGTTGTTGACTTTCCACTTCCGGTGGGTCCCGAAATCAAAACAATTCCATATGGATGCTTGATCGCTCTTTTCCATTGCTCAGATATTTCATCCCCCATTTTTAAATCATCGAGGCTAATAACTTCTTCCCCACTGCTTAAGCGTCTTAGTACAATTTTTTCCCCATAGATAGTAGGCATAACAGATACACGAAAAGGAACATCTACTTCTTTCTCATTTTCTATGGCTTTAAAAACTAAAGCACCATCTTGTGTGTCTCTTTTTTCTGCTATATTTAAACCACTTAAAAGTTTTAGACGAGAACTTACTGATGGGAAAAATTCCTCTTCATAATTACCAAACTCTTGCAACATACCATTGATACGAATACGAACACGAAAACCAATTTTTAATGGTTCTATATGGATATCTGATGCTTTTGTCTCTAGTGATTTTTGTAGTAGTTCATCTGCAAATAAGACAGCTACTTTATCTTCTGGTAGTCTGTGTAACTCTTCACTACTAATTGAATGATGTTTTTTATACTCAATATTTTGTTTAATATCTTCACTAATGCGTTTATAGGTACCAGATGTAACCACAAATTTCAGACAATCTTTCTCTAACTTAGTCTCTATCTTGCTCCAAGCTGCATCAAAAATAGGCTCAAAAAGATAGAACTCAGCTTTATTGTCACTCATCTTGCCAAGGACAACACCAAACTCTTCAAATATAGCATCTGCTATAGGAGATTCATTAACACTAATCTCAGCTTCACTTTCCAATACGGTAGCATCATAAAGTTTGGCTAAAAGTTTAAGTAGTTCGGGTTCACTTATCTCTTTGGAATCTGCAACAATTTGTAAAAGAGGTCTTTTTTTAACCACTCGCTCTCTTAAAAGAGGACCTCGCTGCTGCTTATCAATAATGCTACTCTCAACAAGTCCTTTTAAAAGCTCATCTTCAAATATTTTCAGATTTCTCATTTGTTTTTTACTCTAAGCCATTTAGAATAGACCCAGCCCACTTGATCATCTTTGCTGATCTGATACCAGTTTGGGTATATTTTGTTGGTAACCACAACTTCTTCTGCACTCTTAAGTTTAGCAACTACCCTATAGTTGAGTCCTGGACCCAAGCGAACATTTAAATCTCTTATGCTTACTACATAATATTTGGAACTACTAAAAGGCTTAAGTGCTTTTAGTGGTTTTAAAGAAGAATTTTTAGATTTTTTTAAATCATCTATCTGTTGTTGCAGAAGAATGATTTTCTTCTCTTGCAAATCCTCTTGTTTTTGCAGACTTTTTTGTTGCTCTATTTTAAGCTTATGCACCTCTTCTCTAAGAGTTTGTACCTCTCTTTCAATTTTTCTATTTTCATCAATCAACTTTGTTACAGCACGAGTTAGAAGGCTAGAGTCTTCCCCATACAGAAGCAGACTTAAGAAAATCACTGCCATAAAAATTTTCATAAGTTATCCTCTTCTAAAAAACTTTTTATTTTTACCTCATTGGCAGTAGGCTCTTTTGGCACTATCTCTTTTTTAGGCTTAGAATCTTTTGGAATCTCTAAAGTGTCTTTATCCAAAACACCATCTATGATTTTTTTACTATCTAACTTAACCTCATCATCTTTTAAAATATTGTGATCTTTTTCTATCTCTGCTTTTAAATCATCAACAATGTTTTGAGCATTGTGTTTTTTTATATCAATGATGTGAGGAGTTAAAATCACTATTGTTTCACTTTTTTTTGCTACATCTTTCACATCCTTAAAGAAAAATCCAAGTAGAGGAATGTCCCCCAAAATAGGCACTTTATCCTCACTCTTTTCCACGGTCTCATTTATCAATCCACCCAATATAATTCCCTGCCCATGTTTTGTAATAAGTGTAGTTTCTATAGAGGTCTCACTAACTCCATCAACTTTTTCAGATGCATAAGTACCATCAGCCTGAGGTACCATCATCGACATTGAATCAACCTTTATGGTAGAAGTTTCTATCTTTATCTTAAGCAGTATTTCATCATTATCATTTATGAAAGGTATTATTTCAAGCTTTGTCCCAACATCAAGACCTGCATATATTGGTGATGACGGTATAATTACATTACCGCCACCTCCACTTCCACCTTGAGCAACACTTCCTGTAGTCCAACCCTTAAGAATGGATACTTCCTCCACAAGATCAAGCGTAGCAGTAGTGCGATTAGCTGCAATCAACATGGGGGATGCTATAGTTTTTGCTTTACCATCTTTTTGTAAGATCTCAATATTTAAACTGCTTAACGAATCTAAAAAAGCATATTGTACATTTCCAACAGTAGCAGAACTAGCTGCTGCTGGTGTTGTAATATCAGAAGATTGAGTTATAAAATCAAAAGCAGAATTGAACTCATCGCCTATATTTACACTAATAATCTTGCCTTGAATCACAACCTCTTTAACAGGCTGATCAACTTCAACAATATAACTTTTAGCTTTTTCTATAAGATCTCTGTCTTTAGATATAAGATATATGATATTTTGGTTGATATAGGGCACTATATATAGGATACGACTAGGAATCATCTCGTCCTCTTCTGCCACTACTATGTTGCCTCTCATCTTATTAAGCATCTTGGTGTCTATTTCTTTAGGAGTATCACTGCTTGAACTCTCTGCGTCTTCGATTGTAGGAAAAACACTATCGTCACCATTCTCTTCAACGGTAAATGATTCTGAATCATCTGGCGAGGCATCAAATAGCCCACTATATGGTTTGTTTGGTGTGTTTGTTCTTATAATAGCAGTACCCTGCATCACATCCTTTAAGAGAAACATCACATCTATTATGGAAGCATATTGTATCTTTACACTTCTAGTGATATAGTCTTGCTCACTATAGTTATCCGAATGATATTTTTTACGACTTGATATATGGTAAGTATCATTTTTTTTCACAAAATGAAGATTATGCTCTTTGCTCACTATCTTTATAATATCTTCAATGGTAGCTTTTTTTAATCGCAAACTGGTTGTATAGTAACGCAACATTGGCTCTTCTATAACAATATTCACATCATAGCGGGAAGATAGATAGTCAAAAAGATTCTCAAGTGTAATCTTTTTAAACTGAATAAAAGAGATCTCTTCTTCTTTTTTAATCTCACTCTTTGGTGTTGCAAAAAGCATAGTTAAGCTTAAAAAGAGTACAACAACTATTCTATTGAATTTCATAACGAATCCCCTCTCCACCGTTAAGTGAAATCAAAACGAAAGATTCACTTATATGTATAACTTTTATCCAGCTTTCAATATCTGGTGTATTCACTTTAATCCTTTTGTATAGTCCTATCTCACAAATACCTTCAAACTCTATGTCAAGTATCGCCTCTTTAGTTTTGCCCACATAAGTAACTCCAATTAGTTTGATATTAAATGGAATATAGTTGTTTTTTGGTTCAAGATAACTTTTTTTTGTTTTTTCAATATAAGCATCACTTACAGTAAAGGGATTTCGTTTAATCTCCCAGTTTTTTGCTTCAAGAAGCAGTGCTATTATCATAAAAGTTAATATTTTTATCATTTTTTAAATCCTTATCGGTTCAACATCAATAGTCAAAGAAATTGTCATCATATTCTCCTCTGAGAGAGTAATTTTATAACGACTAACCTCAACTTTAGCGGGTATAGTTCCTAAAAAGTCCATAAAACGAATTAGATTTTGATAAGAACCCTCTAAACTAATATCCATCTTTTTAAACTCTTTATCAAGTCTATAACTATGGATATTAAAAGCATGACTGTTGATTTTTTTAAGAATTTTTGTGATAATAGGATAGTGAGTCTGATAAATCTTTTTTTCAAGTTTTTGAAAAATTGCCTGTTCTTTTTTATACTCACTGATTAACTTTTGCTTCTTCTCTTGCTTTTTTTTAATATCTTTTTTTATTTCATCAAGGTTAGTAGATTTAATATTCTTTTGTAGCATCTGTTGTTTTTGAATTATCTTTTGAATATAAACAAGGTAGGAGCCATAAACAATACCGAGACTAAGAGATAGAGCAAAAAGAGCTTGATATATCTTATTGTAAAGCAGATTTTTTACAATCTCCTGATAACGCTGTTTTTTCATCGTATCTCCAAAGTAAAACTATTATTTAGTGTATCTGAATATTTTACTGATGTTCCCATTGAGCCAAACATATTAAACTCTTCTAAAACATCGTCTCCGTTCTCTTGCTTTTTAAGTTGCTCTTTCATATAACGCAAGTTTGCCTCTTCATTTGATTCAAATCTTGTCTGCTTACTATCTTTCATCTCCATAAGATATAGATCACGATCTTTAATTTTCAACCGTTTTATAAATTTCAAAAGAGAACTCTCAAGATAACACTTACCTTTAATAATAATAATATCATCTCTCTTTTGAATCTCCGTCAAAATCATATCATTAGGCAATAAATTTGCTATCTTATATAAAATATCAGCATCTGGAATTTCGATTTTATCTTCCATGATTTTATTGATTCTAGTAATTTTTCCTTTTACATTAGAAATATTCCTATTATGTCGAGAGATATCTTTTGCCAATGCTTTCTTTTCTTTAAAAACCCTGCTATATTTTTTATTTTCACCTTCTAGCTCTTTAAAATTGTAATCCAAATAATAGTACCAACCTGTTACCCCTAAAAGAGAAAAAACAATCATCAATATAGGAAGTATATTTAGATTTGTAGCTACGAACTCATAAAAGGAAAGTTTTACTCCAACTCCAAGACGCACTAAAGCCAAACGCATATTAAAAAGTTCATAGTAAGAGGTAGAGATAAGGTTTGCATAGCGATTGTCTAAATTAGTCCCTTGTTCAACACGAATAATACTACGACTTAAATCATACTCATAGTTCCACCATCTTGCTGAGATACCATTTTGCAAAAATGTGCTTTTAACCATCTCATAGTAATCACCCTCTCCACTGACTATAACTTCTTCTGCCTGCGTTGCCATCAACTCAAGATCTTCATATTCCTCTGTAATGTCATATCTTTGGTACTCAAAATTATAGTTAAGAATTTTACTTAAGCTATAAGCATGGTGACCTTGAATATGCACTCTCATTGCAGATTCTCTCTCCTTTAATGAAAAAGAGGCATATAGAGATGACTGAATTGAGTGTATTTTTCTAAGTTCAAATCCTGCTTCATCTATATATTTATTCACCGATTCAAAATATATTTTCTCAATCCATGAGACCAAAAACCTCATGCTACTATCACCTTTTTTAAAAGGTTTTTTAATAACAGAGTATGCAATTTCATCTGCACTATAGCCGGTTTCGATAGCCAACTCACGAAGCATAAGATCATTTGTGTTTGCATCATTGCTAAAGCGTCCCGTAGATACACAGACCTCTTTTAGCTCACCATTAGAATTTTCAATAATAACAATTTTTTTAGGCAAAGCATAGACAACATCATACGCCACGATAGAGACAATACTCTCTATGGAACTACGAATCTCTTCTAAAGTATCGGTAGAATCAGGAACAATCCGAAAATATATCTCTTTTAAATCATCATAATTGTAACTCTTTAAAAAACCTATATCTAAAAAGACACCCTTACGAGATACAATGGCGACATTAACCACATCATCTAAAATTTCAACAGCAAAAATCGTATGTTTGCTAAATGATGTTCGTTGCGTCTCTATAAACTCTGCTAAATTTAAAAATGGGTATTTTTTTATTTGTGAAATAACTCCAGCAGATGCCTCTTCAAAAATATCATCAAGTATCGGCACAGGCTTTGGAGTATCTTTGGTTTGGGAACTATCTCTACCTAAAATATTTGCAAAGCGTGCCTGCTGTTTCTCCTTTCTTTTAAAGAAGTTTAAAATATTTTTAAAAGCCATTAGTTGCCTGCATTTTTTATGGTGTTTCTGGCGTTAGGTCTGAAATCTTTTGAAAATGATTCCTGCTTTTTCCAACCACTGCCATTGTTATCCCATATGGAGATGATTTTAGTTCCAGCGTAGATATAAAAAGGGTTGTCTCTGTCTTTATCAGCAGAGTTATAGTTGGTGTTGTTTATATCAACAGAGATATTTCCAAAAAAGATAGAATCGGTAATATTGTTATCTGTAGTGGCATTAAAATCATAAGCCAAAGTATCATTGGAACTATCTAAGATACCCTTTTGATTAATAAACAATCTACTTTTATTTTGGTCATTAAAATATAGTTCCTGCTTCATTAAGCCTATATGCCAACTTACATTTTTATCTGCCTCATCTTTTGTAAAATTATTATCAAATGAATAGTATGCTACATATTTTCTATCATTACCATTACAGAGAGCATGAGTTGCATTGCCTTCATAACAAGTTTCACCATCTGAACCATCTGCGTAGTAAATCATAGGGGAGTAGATAAATATCGCCACTTCATTTGCGTCATTAGCTTTCAAATCTATATCTATAGCTAGAGAGGAAACAAGAAAACTGTTTTTTCTATAGGTTTTATTGTAATCATCTGCATAAACACTCTCTATGCTTCCACTCTCTTGAGCAAAATCAAACTCTTTACGAATAAGTAAATCTCCTCCACTACTTAAAACTCTATCTGAACCAGCAGTTATGAGTGTTAAAAAATTCTCTTTAGCACCACCATTTTCACTAATATTCATATCATTTTGCATATCCATATCTGTTTGCCAACCATCTTTTAAGGAATCTTCACCGTTTATATATCCACCACGGTAGCCTACATAGAGAACTTTATCTATATTTGTAATATCTACATCTTTACATTCACTAGCACTGGCTGTACAATCACTCATAAACGGAGCCGGAAATCTTGTTCCGTTTTGCTTTGTCATACTTATAAAGCGATTGTTTATAAGTGCTTCATCAACATAGTTAAAGCTATTATTATCATCTTTTTTAGCAATCAAAAAATAAAGATGAGGAGGCATAGTTCCAAAATCATTTACAAAGCCTCTCAAATAACCATCACTATCAATCTCTGCAATACCTTTTTTTATAGATGTCATTACTTTTTTTGTATAAGAGAGTGCTTTTACCTCTGTTGTATCTTTGAGAACAAGAAGAGCTGCACTAGAGATCAAACCTATGATGGTTATCACAACCAAAAGTTCAACAAGAGTAAAGGCACTATGGCTAATCTTCAAAACCTATCCTTTATAATGATAATCAGTATTATTACAAAGATATTCTTATTTTAATGTTAAAGTTGATGAAAATAGTTTGTTTGATTATTTTCGTATATGTAGATTACTGAATCATCACTGCTTACGGGGATATCTAAAACAGACACATTAGTATCCCTCTGTCTGTTTTCGCCAAAAGATACAATCCTTGCAAATCGTTCTCGTGATTTTCCTGATGGTACATTTTGTGGAAACTGAATCTCATAAGGAGTTCCCCAAGGGTCTAAGATGGTTAGCTCACCAAAAAGATTTGCTCTATATTTTGCTGTTTCGTTGTTGTCTGGAAAATCACCTTCCATTAGTAACCATTTTTCATATTCGTATGCTCCAACGAAATCAAGAGTAGCATTTTTATCAAATCCATCATAATAGATATCAATATCTTTTTTAGAGAGAAAATATTTGTTATCTTTTTCACTAGAACTACCACCCAGCTTTTTAATCTGCTCCATCAAAAGATGTCCATTTCCACCTATGTAAGAGCCTCTCCAGCCATTTTGTTTTGGGTCTAAGCGTCGTTTTATCTCATCTATAAGTTTTTGTTCTCTGCGAGTACCAGAGCCATAATCTCCAACACTCGATATGCGATAACTATCCATAGTTAGCCTACTATCAACAAAAGCTATCATATTCTTACATGCCCCACTCACATTGCTATCATAGTTTTTATCTAAAACACTACACTCTTCAAACGGATATATCATAAGGGCTACTCTATCGGGTGCAAAACCGACATCATTTCTAAATGCCAAAGATGCTCTTTTTATATCCTGCATCATAGTTTTGTTGATATTTGCTTTACTCATCTGAGTTGTGTTATCAAGTATCGGCACTACCATAGCACTTAAAGAACCCAAGATAACAAGAACAACCAATATCTCTATAAGCGTAAAGCCTGGCTTTTGCATCTGCTACTCTCTTACAAATCGATTAACTAAAGTTATATAGCGAGGTTCTATCTCTATCTTTTTTTGTTTAGATAGATTTTTAAGTATCGGCTTTATAAAACTTGTGGCATCTAAACTCTCATATATTAGAAAACTCTTACTACCCTCAAAATACATAGAGTAGTTGCTAAGCTCAACGGTAGCACTCTTTTTCTCTTTTTCTAACTCTATAAAAATATTTTTATTTTCACGATCTATATTTAGATTGGTTATTTTTCCAAAATTCTCAGGCACAAAACGGTTTACAAAAGCCAAGATATAGGTTTTTGAACTAAATATTTTTTTTGCCATACGGCTAATCTTTTTTGATATCATTGAATCTTTACTCCATAACTAAAATCTTTATCTCTACTGATATAGCCTTGAGGAGATACTATAACTATATCTCCGAGGTCTTGAATATCCTCATCCATCTTTACTATTTTTTGTCCATATCCATTTTTAACTTTTTTATCATATTTTCTTAGATGTAGAGTCTTTTTAGTACCCATCCTCTGCACCGTTGCTTGAAGGCGAGGAAGCAAGACACTATAGTGGCGATATTTTATCTCATCATTTTTTGTCTCTTTTGGAGAACTGCCACTCACATCTAAAAAGCCCCCCGTTACCAGCTCATTTTCATTGTCTATGCCCATAATAATTCGTCCAAGATATGGAGCAGTATCATCAAAAGCATAAATATTGGCATCATCATTATCAAAAGCTTTAGGTGTTGTTTTTGAGTAAGTGATATTGCCGGCATTATCATCAGTGATACTGCCCTCTAAAGAGTCTACCCAGTCAAAAGTTCCTCCATTATCAACACCACACCCTAACATCAAAACAGCCACTCCACTTGCAATAGTAGCCTCACTGTTATACTCCATAGTGCCACCACTATAAGTGTGTTTATAGTTTCTGACACTGCTAATTCCAAGTCGTCTCAACTCTAAAGCCTCATCTGCATTTAGATGGTGAATAACAGGAACAAGTGTTAGATTGAAATCCTCAGAGAGTATCGCATCTCCATCCATTATATATACACTTAACGGTTTATAAGTATTGGAACTGTTATCCTCATCTATAAGATTTAACATCCCTCTAGGAGCTCTCTCTTTAAGAGATATAAAATCATGAAAAACTTTAGAAAGCTCTTTTTGATTTGTATCATCTATGGGCTCGTAAGAATCAGATATAACCCCAGCTAATTTTGGAGCAACCATAGCTACAAGAAATCCCATGATCACAAGCACTACTAAGATTTCTATAAGAGTAAATGCACCTCTTTTATAAAAATGGGTCATAATTCAATCTCCTTTAAGACTTCTGCTTCAGTCACTTTTCCTATAAAACTTTTTTTTACCTTTAAGGTTTTTGTATCTACTAAAAAACTCATAGGTACGGCTACCGGGTTAAATGTTTTCATATAAATCTTTGAGGCTCTTGAGAGTGTAAACTCTACTGCATATTTTTTAGCATATGCTCTTACTTTTTTTGAGTTTGCATTTATATATCCGACAACACTTAGTTTATCGCTTTTATTAAGTTCATTTAAGTGTTTGATGTTATCTTTACAATGTCTGCATCTTAGAGTAAAAAACTCTATAAGCAGATAGGGTTTTTTAACTATATCCTCTTTTTTTTGAGCATATTTATTGTTAAATGAGTTAAGCTCAATTGATTCTAAAACTATACCTTCACCTATGCCTTTTTCTTTTTCTAAAGAAAAAAAAGCACTAAGAGTTCCTATGCAAAACAGGAAACATACCATAGTAAACAGTTTTTTATTTTTATTTAAAAAATTCATTCTACTGCACTCAAAGACATCTCAATATTGTCAATACTGAGTTCTATAAACTTTCCTACAACTTTTAACCTTTTTGTATCGACTAAAAATCCAGTGGGTATCTTTACAAGTGGAAAGTTTGTTGTGTATCTCTCACTTGGTTTCACTATAGGAAACTCTACACCATTTAACTCTACAAACTCTTCTGCTGTTTGTGTTTCAAAAAGCATATATGCCAAGACGCTTACTTTTGGATTTTTATGAAGATCGTTTAACATCTCTATCTTATCTCTTATCTCTTTAGAGTCAGGTCTGAAAAAAAGCATAAAGACTCTTGGTTTGCTTGTGATATCATCAAGCGTCGTATTTGTAGGGTTAGCAACTGTATTAAACTCAATGTTTTCTATATATATCTCTCTTAGCTGTTCAGAGTTCTCTTTTTGAGGAATCAAAAAGTAAAACACTACCACTAAAAATAGCACAAGGAAGAGGGATAACAATCTTATATTTTGTGATTTTATCTTTAATTTTTTTATCAAACTTCATCCCTTTAGAGAATCTTTTATATCAAACCACATATTATATAGTTGGTTGGTGATTTTATCTTTTTGCGTCATCTCAACACCACTTTTTATGAGAATTGCATACTCAAAATTGTATGCAAGTCTTGCATCTACTTTTTTTAGTTTTGCCAGATATAACTCTACTTTTTCTATATCTTTTAGATAAAAACTACACGCTGCTAGATTTTTAAGAAGCATAGGGCTTTCTTTCTCTCTTAGTGCCAACTCATAAAAATCAACTGCTTTTTTATACCTTTTGTTTTGATGGTGGATACCACCTATTTTAAATAAAGTATCAAAATCTTTATTTGCTATATTCTCTAAATATGGCAAGGCATTTTTAGTATCGTTGTGTTTTAGAAGAAGAACAGATACCTCTTTGTTTGCTGCTTCATGAGTTTTTGTTTTGTTGATAATCTTGTAGTAAGTTAAAAGTGCTTTTTTATCATAACCTTTAGCACTATAATCTCTTGCGATTTTAAGAAGAGCATCTATATCTTCGCTACTCTCATACTTAGGTCTCAAAGGCAGTGCTTTTGTCTCTTTGGTGTATTTTGCTTTTAGATTTGGAAATTTATCAACAAAAAAATTGGGACTGTTTTGCATAACAAAGGCGTAGTAACCCATAGCCTCATCTTCTCGGTTTAGGTGTTGGAGTGAAACTATGAGACTTTCTATATATCTATATCTTGGGCGAAATCTTTCTATGAGTTCTCTATAGTAGTTTGATGATTTTAGATAGTTTTCTGTTTTAAAGTAGACAGAAGCTAGATTTGCCAATACTTTCTCATCTTTGCCTACATCAAGATGATAGGCTTTTTCATAAACTTCACAGGCTTTTTGGTTTTTACCTAGTTTGGAGAGGCACAGAGCATAGTCTCTAAGTGTTTTTGGATCTCTATCATGCAAAACTAAAGCCTCATCATATAGCTTTTTTGCCTCTTTATAGTTACCATTCAATAAAGTACCGTAAGCTTTAAAGGCTTTATCTTTAAACTTCAACACTTTTGCTATCTCAGCTTCTCTATGATGATAGTTGTTATAACTATATCCTACGACACTTCCAACAAGCAAAAACAAAAACACAACACCGTAAATAAACTTTTTCAAATATAACTCCAAAATAAAAATAAAAAAAACAATTCGAATCAAAATTGTTTTTTTTATCTTTAAAAAATATCCTTAGAGCAGAAGCTCCAAGGATATAAAAAAAGAAAGTTCTAACTAAGGAATCAAAGACTACTTAGCATCCATTCCTTTACCTCTTGACATTGAGATACCAAACCAGTCAGCAATCTCACCAAAAGCATGACCTTCAGGACAAGTGGTAGTTACCTCTTCTGATCCTTGAGCATTCAGATTTACACCTGATATTCCTTTGTTAGGATCATGTGGTGTTCTAGCAGCAAGCGTATATGTACCATCATCATTTTCATTAAAGTTTACTGCATGAGCTACAACATTTTCTACATCCTCTTCAAGAACACCACCGTTAAGTTCCAGACCTGAAGTAGCCGTTTGGAGAATAAATCTATCAACCGTAGCCTGAAGTCTTGGTAGGATTAACGAGTAGTTACCATACTCAAACTGATCTGCAGCTTTTACTTGACCTGGGCAGACACCTGATTCATCCAACATACCCGATGTTACCAGTCTATTTCTATTTGAAAGACCCATTATGATTCTAAGTGCCATAGGAGCTTCTGCTATTTTTGCGAAGATTTTGTCAGATTCTGCATAGTTTGCACCACCTGTTGGACTTACGGCCAATACAGCGGCACTAGTAGAGGCTGCAGTAGATGTAGGGATGTTATCATCTACTGTTATAGTAGTTTTATTAACTTTTACCTGTGCGCCAGTAGCATAAGTATAATCATCAGTTGTATTAATACCTGCACCAATCATCATCACAGGAAGAGTCTCTCTAACTTTTTGTCTGAAAGAGTTTTCTACGATTGGACTCGCTCCGATAACATTGGTATCTTCAGTTAAACCGTAATTTAGAACAGATCCCCCGACTAACTCTGCAAGTTCCGTTGCTTCAGCAGCGTTAAGGTTGTGGAGAGTTGGTAACCATCTTTCAGCAAACTCCGCAGAGAGTATTTCAGCTCCATCGGATTTATCATTATTAGATACACTCGGTATAGCTGCATCACCGTCTTCATAATCAGCATTACCAGTTTCATTTGCAATAACAATATTTGTTAATCCCGAAGGAAGTGTAGAATTCATCTTCGTCCACTCTGCCATTACAGCTCTCAATCTTTGCTGATTTGTATCACAAGTAGTGTCGATAGCTCTATCTGTAATATTTGATAACTTAGGTGCTACCATCGCTACTAAAAATCCCATAATTACTAGGACAACTAAAATTTCTATAAGCGTAAAACCGCCTCTTACTAATCTGTTTGTTGGTTTTCTCAAAACTCAACTCCTTAAAATAAAATATTATACGAAGCGATGATAGTGAATATCAAAATCACTGTTTCGTTATCGACAGTATAACACTGCTACTGCTTAATCTACAATAATAACCATAATCATTATTTATTTTTCCTATTCTATATTAGGGGTTTATACTCCATTTAAAGGGACTCTGGATGGTTAAACAGTATTATAAATCCCAAACAGGTTCATTTAAAGTTTTTAAAAAGCCTAGAATTTACAGACCTTGTTAAGATATTCTTCTATTGCTTCGCGTGATATATTTTTTATCTGCCTTGCATCTTCTTTGATTTCAACATTAGGCATATACTTATTTATTAGGTTTGTGACGAGAACTGATTGGCTCGTGTCACGCTCCCTCTTCATGTAGTCTTTTCTTTCGTGCCTACCTAGCCAATATTTATAAACAGCATATTCAAGAGGCTTTATCGTAGTCATGTTTGCACAAACACCATTATTCCCTATAACCATTACTTTATATAGCTCTGAGCTTCGTAGCCACTTAATGCCATCTATCTCAAGATTTAATACTCCCCTAAATTCATCTTGCTTTGATTCTTTATTGGACATCGGTGTGATGATCTCCACAACTACACCATCATCATTAAAAAAACGATATGGTGCATCTGTGGATTTTGAAAAACTCTTATCAGTATCTTGCAATATTGCCCTTAGTGTCTTTTGTGGAAGTTTAGTTTTTAAAGCAACAGAAATCTTTTTTTCTCTTTTGTTAAAGATATCTATATCGTAAGTTGCAAGATGCTCATCTTCCATAAATACCCCACACCTAGCTTCATAAGAGTAAAGAGCATTTGTTCCAATGATTATCACTTTATCATCAAGCCCATATTCATTTATGGCTCGGAGCAGATTTGCTAATACGCTTGGCACTCTGCTTATCTTTTCAAATTTACCTATTCTTGCTTGCTTTTTTAAAAGCTCTTTATATTTTTTCAATGACTCTTTTAATTCTTTTTTTTGTTCTTTAAACTTTTCGATAATCTTCTCTGTTCTATCATCTCTTCTACCAAGAGACTCGCTCTTTTTTGTGTCATAGCAATATTTATATAAATACTCTTTGTCGCCTGATTTGTTCCAAATCATCTTATAGCGAAACGATTTGTTGTATTTATGAAACAGGTCTAAGTATGTTTTATATATCTGCTCTGCATTAACATAAGCCTTTCTTTGTTCATTGTTGTATTCAATAAATCTAAACATCGTCCTTTCTCCTTATTTTTGGGTTTTAATGAGGATATTGTACCTAAATTTATATGATTAGTAAAAAAAGGGTACAAAATGAGCGTTCTCACTGGGGACGATGGATAGTTGCAATAGTATCATAAATCCGGAACAGGTTCATTTAAAGTTTTTAAAAAACCTACAATCATCTTGATTTCATCTACGGTTAAATGCTTATCACTCAGCATTGTTGCTTTGTTTGTAGCATTTTTATCTCTTCCTCCCTCGGCACAAATTTTTACTGCATCTTCTAATGTTTTTACTGAGCCATCATGAAAGTAGGGGTCTGAATTTTCTATATTTCTAAGTGTCGGTGTTTTAAATGCTCCATGCCAAAAAGCTCTTTTTTTAACTGCTTCGCGTCCTATATCTCCGTTATCTATGCCTACATTGTTAAAGCTGTTGTCTGTAAAATTAAAACCATTATGACAAATAACACAGCTTGCTTTATCTAAAAAGAGTGCAAAGCCTTTTAGCTCTTCATCGCTCAACTTAGATGCATCTCCCTCTATCCATTTGTCAAATCTACTCTCACCTGATACGATAGTTCTCTCAAAAGTAGCGATTGCTTGTGCCATGGTTTTAACACTGATGCCTTCTTTTGGAAATGCCTCTTTAAATAGTTTTTGATAGACCTTGTTTTTTTGAAGTTTTTTAACTGCCTCTTTTGGATCAAGATTCATCTCTACATGAGCTGATATAGGTCCCAAAGCTTGTTCTTCTAAACTTTTTGCTCTGCCATCCCAAAAATATATATATTGATAGGCACTATTTAGTATAGTAGGACTGTTTCTGTTTCCTCTTCTTCCTTTATCTCCAATAGCTATCTCATCTGCATCGCTCCAGCCTTTGACTGGGTCGTGACAGCTCAAGCAGGCTATGTTGTTGGCACGGGAGAGTATGGGGTCAAAAAAAGTTTTTTTCCAAGAGCAACTTTTTCTTTTGTTATAGGATTGTCTTTAGGATATGGTATCTCTTGGGGGCGTACCCACTCTTTTACATCATTTATGAGTTCTGCAGCATTTGCAGAACTCATAACAATAGTTGCATATAGGAGGATTGATAGTTTGTTCTTCATTATCTCTCTTTTGAAAACTTTATAGCTATATCAATCATCATTTTGTATTGTTCTTTTGTTAATATTTCTTTAAAAACATTGATGCACTCTATTTGAATATTTGTCAACTTTTTTTCAAATCTGCAACTTGTGATAACTGTGAAACCAACTCTTGTTTACCTGCACCGTCAAATACGACTTTTAAGACTATTTCATTTTCTATTTTTCTAATCTTTTCTCTTATAGGTATAATTATTTTTACTATTTTCGAAAACTGTTTTTCTAAAGCTATTTCCTGTTTTTCGTTAGGCTTTATCTTGTGCATAGCTCCATGCTTCAT
>JAYELK010000034.1:0-4882 GCA_034717415.1 Campylobacterota bacterium
TAAAAAACTATAAGCCAACACTGCTACCATAAAAAATAGTGCCATACCAAGTCTTATAAAGTCTATCCCACTACTCTTAAGAGCCTCTTTTTCCATCTTCTTAACTGTCGAGATTTCCATCTTTACCTTTCTTATAACATGATAATTTAACTACCTTAATTTAATTTTTATTTTTAAGGTTATTATCAGCTACTTATGATAAATATACTCCTTTTTTTCTTGGCATACAGCTCAATATTTGATTATCTTATAATACCGCTCATTTCTTTTGTTTTTATCTATTTTTGTAACTTTTTGTAATCATGTAAAGTAAAAATGTAACCAAATTATAACCGATAGATTTTATACTTTCGCCATCTAAAATATAAAAGGTAAAAAAAATGATAAGTAATAAATCACAATGCAAAAAACCACTAAATGGTTTTTGTACAAAAGCATTAAAAATGACTCTTGCTACTACACTGTTAGTATCTGGACTAAGTGCATCGGATATAGTAAAAGGAAGTGGAGCTTCTTTTCCATATAGTGTATATCAAAAATGGATTAAGGCCTACAATAAAGATACTGGTGTAAAAGTTGACTACATTAAAAAAGGTTCATCTAAAGGTATTAAAGATGCAAAAGCAAGAGCTGTTGATTTTGCAGGAACAGATAAGCCTCTGTCTCCTAAAACTCTAAAGAAAAATGGACTTTACCAGTTCCCTGCTGTTGTTGGTGCTATCACTATGGGTTACAATCTTCCTGGTTTTGACAATATCAAACTAAGCAGAAATGCTATAGTTGCAATTGCAGAAGGTAAAATATCTTACTGGGATAATGATTTAATCGCAAAAGAAAATCCACATGCCAAGCTTCCACATGAAAAATTAACTTTTGTTCACCGTGCTGATGGTTCAGGAACTACTTATAACTTTACATACTATCTAAGTAAAGTTTCAAAAGATTGGAGAAAAAACTTTGGTGCTAAAAAATCACTTAGCTGGCCAGGTGATCACCATATCGGTGGTAAAACAAACTCAGGTGTAGCTGCACTTCTTAAGCAAACTCCATACTCTATCGGTTATATAGATTATGCAGATGCTAAAAACAATGAGATCTCAATGGCAACAGTTGAAAATAGAGCCGGTAATTACATTATTCCAACTCTTAAGTCTTTTCAAGCAGCAGCTGCAAAAGCTTCACTTGACCCTAAAAAAGATTTCTACTCTATCATAGCTGATCCTAAAGGTGCTGATTCTTACCCAATGGTAGCTGCAACTTTTATCTTGGTTCCTTCAGAAAAGCCTGAAATGAATAAGAGCGTTACTAAATTTTATGACTGGTGTTACAAAGATGGTCAAGAGATAGCTAAAAGCTTAGGTTTTGTTCCATTACCAGATAGCTTAACTAATAAAATTAGAGCTTATTGGGATACTAAAGGTATCAAATAATTCTCTAAAATTTTCAATTCATTCTACTAAGTGCCACTCTCCCCTGTGTGGCACGCTCCTTCAATCAATCGTAATCATGATGTAACCAAAACTCTATACAATCCCATATAAATTTTAAATTAGGCAATTTATATATGGAAAAAATATTTCAAAAACTATCACTTGCAAGTGCTTCTTTGGTGTTACTTGTACTACTTGGTATCTTTTATACACTCTTTAACTCCTCTAAACTAGCTATTGATGAGTTTGGTTTTGATTTTATAACAAATCCTGAGTGGAATAAGGAAGTTATAATTGATTCTTCTTTATCTTCAATATCTGATAAGATAGTTGACGAAGATGAAATTATTGACGAAGAAGTGAACAAAATTAGTTCAAACAAAGACGATAAAACTACAGACCTAGATAAACTCGAAGAGTTTGATTTTGTTATGTTCGATGAAGATGATGAAGGGTCTGCTACAAAAACTATCTACGGTGGATTGGTTCCTATCGTTGGAACACTTCTTACTACTCTTATCGCTCTTATTTTTGCTCTTCCGATTGCTATGGGGATAGCAGTATTTTTAGCAGAGATTGCTCCTAAAAATATCTCTCATATAGTGGGAATAGCTATTGAACTTTTAGCTGCAATTCCAAGTATCATCTTTGGTATGTGGGGACTTTACTATTTCGCACCTATTATCGCTGACTTGGTTGGTGGCTATCAGGTTTCACTACTGACAGCAGGGCTTGTTCTTGGAGTTATGATTCTTCCATTTATGGCAGCAATTACCAGAGATAGTATGAACACAACTCCCGGAGTTTTAAAAGAATCTGCTTATGCTCTTGGTGCTACAAAATTTGAAGTTATCAAAGATATAATTTTTCCATACTCACGAACCGGTATTATCGGTTCTATCATCTTAGCTCTTGGTCGTGCTTTAGGTGAGACTATGGCAGTTGCATTTCTGATCGGTTCTATTTTTGTACTTCCTAGTGCCATAAATGACCCAACTATATCTATTCCTGTTGCAATGGCGAACAACTTTGGTGAATCTAGTGGACTTGGTGAAAGTGCACTGTTTTATCTTGCTCTCATACTCTTTGTAATTAGCTTTGGAGTCATCTCCATCGCTAAATTTTACTTCCTAAAAAAGGCTAAATAGATGCGTCTCTTAATAAATAAAATATTTTTAGCACTCTCAATATTATCAGCTCTTATTGGTCTGGCTTTTTTAAGCTGGATTCTGATTACTCTTTTTATAAAAGGTTTAGGTTCTTTTCACTTCAACCTATTTCTAAATGACCTTATCGATGGTGGTCTTAGAAATCTTATCATTGGACAATTTATTCTAGCAGGACTTGCATCTATAATCGGTATACCACTTGGAATGGCAGCTGGAATCTATCTGCAAGAGTATGGAAGAGGAAAGTATACTTCCCTTATCCGTGATCTGAGTGATATTATGATGTCTGCTCCATCTATTGTAATCGGTGCTTTTGTTTATGCTGTCATAGTTATTCCAACTGGTGGAACAAGTGGTTTTGCCGGAGCTATCGCACTAGCTATTATGATGCTCCCAGTTGTTATCAACACTACTGACAATATGCTCTCCCTTGTTCCCGTAGAGTTAAGAGAGGCTGGTATCGCTCTTGGTGCTTCAAAATACAGAGTAATCACCGACATTATCATAAAAGCTGCTAAAGTTGGAATCATGACAGGGATACTTCTTGCTTTTGCTCGAATCATCGGTGAGACTGCACCTCTACTTTTTACATCTGAGACAAGTAACTACTTTAGTCTTGATTTGACTGAGAGTTTTCCATCACTTACAGTTAGCATCTACGACTTAGCAAATGAACCTGAAGAGGCAAGTCGTGATTTGGCTTGGGCCGCTTCATTTATACTTACAGTTTTGGTTTTAGTTATAAACCTGACTGGAAGATTTATCACAAGACAAAAAGATTAATAAGGAAATACCAACATGCCAGTAATGAATATAAAAAAATTCTCTTTTACCTATCCAGGAGTGGAAGAACCATCACTTCGTAACATTGATTTACCTATAGTGAAAAACAAAATAACAGCACTTATAGGTCCGAGTGGTTGTGGGAAATCGACACTGCTTCGTGCTATGAATCGTATTCACGACATCTACCCTGGTAACAAATATGAAGGAAAGATAGAACTTCGTGATATAGATAGTAGTAAAATGCACAATATATTAAACATCAAAAAAGAAAATGAGTTTATAGAACTTCGTCAAAAAGTTGGGATGATTTTTCAAAAACCAACTCCCTTTCCAATGAGTATCTTTGATAATGTTGCCTATGGACTGAAAATTGCCGGACTGAAAAACAAAATGGAGCTTCAAGACAGAGTTGAAAAAGCTCTTAAAGATAGTGCTTTGTGGAAAGAAGTTCATGATAGACTCGGCAAATCTGCGATGGGTCTAAGTGGTGGACAACAACAACGCCTCTGCATTGCAAGAGCAGTTGCAGTTAAGCCTGAGATTTTACTTTTTGATGAGCCGACTTCAGCACTAGACCCGATAAGCACAGGAGCGATTGAAGAACTTTTAGTTGAATTGAAAAAAGATATAAGCATCGCTATTGTTACTCACAATATGCAACAAGCAAGTCGCATCAGTGATTTTACTGCTTTTATGTACCTTGGTGATTTGATAGAATACGATAAAACTGAAACTATTTTCTTAAACCCTGCAGAAAAAAGAACTGAAGATTACATAACTGGTCGTTTTGGCTAAAATAATTAAAAAAGGAAAAAAATGTCTGTAAATTTTGATGAAAATCTAGTTGATATAAAAAATAAAGTTACTGAGATTGGTGTTGGGTTATTAAAATCCAACAAATTACTGCTACTTGCACTCAAAGATTGTGATAACAAAAAGTTTAATGAAGCAAAATCGCATATCAAAAATACAAGTTCCAAAACTGATGATATTGATAACTCTATCGTAAAAGTATTGGCACTCTATACTCCAGAGGCAAGAGATTTACGGCATGTAATCGCTTATCTAAAAATAACAAATGATCTCGCTCGTGCTTCCTCAAGCACTAGAAGCTTTATCAGAGGTTTTACTGATGTATATTCGGATGTTGATGTTGATACTGTAAATGAGTATGCAGTACCTATGCAAACATCTACAGTAAAAGCTATTGAACTAATGCTTACTATGCTTAACTGTGAAGATGAAGATGAAGTACAAGAGTTATACAATGAGGTACTAATACAAGAAAATAAAACCGATGATCTCTACGAAATGGTTGAGAGAAATCTATCTCTTCAAGCAGATGGTTCAAGTAGTTTTGAAAAATTTCATAAAATGTTAAGAGCACTTAGAAAAAGTGAAAAGATAGCATCTCGCACAATAAGTATCGCCAACTTACTTATATACGCAAAAATCGGAGGAGTCCTTCGTAGCTAATTTAGCTACAATATAGTTATG
>JAYELK010000035.1:0-23150 GCA_034717415.1 Campylobacterota bacterium
TTTGAGAGTTTGAAAATTAACAAGGAGATAGCTGATAATAATGAGGAAAGTGTAGCATAAAGTTACAGTTTAGGAAGGAATAAGGATTTTGGAAAAGTTGTCTTGACTAATTGGGGTAGTATATATATCAGGTCTAATATACCAAAACAGACACAATGAAATAATGGCACCAACAGTATCTGCTAACATATCTTTTTGAGCATCCCAAATATCACCTTGCGAACCTAAAAATTCTATACCGGTATTTCCACCCTCAATAACAGCATAAGCCCACTCAACTATCTCATAACCGGCTGCAATACTCATAATAAAAAAGAGTCCAAACAGAGATGCTACTAGGGAGTTTGCATATTTTTTCCTTGTTAAAAATTCAGCCACAGGATAAGCGTAGAATCCAACTACTATATGACCTATTCTATCAAAATGGTTTCGTTCAAAATTAAAGAGATTAGTTATAAAATCAAATGGAACATTTGCAAAAGTATAGTGTCCACCAATGGTATGCCATACCAACCATAAAAGCATTAAAGTATATGAAGTGTTTGTAAATCTGAATTTATGATATGTAAACAGTAGCAACAAATAAACTGCTATAATAGGAATAACTTCAACAATCCATACCGCTCTATCAACTGGATGAATTCCTAAAAGTATAAAGAATACAAAAAAAGTTATCCCTAATACATGTGGGTAGTACTTCATTTTATAGCTTGTCATAAGTTGCCATCTTCCCAATTTCTATCATTTTATAAGCTTTAGTAAATTCATAAAATTCACAACTTTCTCTTGGTATATCTATAGTAATATCAGCTTTATGATTTTGTATAGAGTATTTTGATAGTATGCTCTGAGCTATATCTACTGTTTTACCTAAAATAAAAAATATACCTATATTTTTTATTTTAGCATCCTGTGTTTTTTTAGAACTGTTTTTATCTACTATATCTAGTATCTTTTTTGGTACATAAGATTCTGTTTTTTTGACAAGTTGCGTAAATTCATTGTAAAATATTTCTTCCCTTGTTTTGTACTCTTGGGGAATATTTACTATATATTTGTTTTCAATGTTTGCATCCATATTTACAGCTATTTTTAAATCTGTATTATCCTCGGAAACCACATTGATAGGGAGTGGATTTATTACACCTCCATCAACCAATATCATATCATCTTTTACAACAGCTGCAAAAATAGTTGGTATAGATACAGAAGCTCTTATTGCATCTATTAACTTTCCTTTTGTAAATAAAACCTCTTTTTGACTGTTAAGATCAGTGGCAACTGCCGTATATTTTATAGGTAGATCTTCAATATTAACATCGCCTATCATCAATGCTACTTTATCAAATACTTGTTGGGCATTGATTAGACCACCACTAGAGGATGAAAAGTGGATTAATTTATAAATATCATAATAATCAAGCTTTAAAATCCACTCTTTATACTCATCTAATTTTCCAACAGCATAGAGTCCACCTATCAATGCACCCATAGAAGAACCTGCGATTGATTTAATTTTGTAGCCTTTTTTTTCAAGCACCTCAATAACACCAATATGAGCATATCCTCTTGCTCCTCCACTACCTAAAACTAATGATATTGTTTTACTATTGTTCAAAATATTCTCCAGTTTTTTTGATTTGTATCAAGAATCTCACATATAGATAAGACAGGTATTAATAATATAATAATGATTTTATTAATCACCTAAAGCTTCCCACCCTTATAAATAGAGTAAGCCAAAACCAATCCCATAACAGAAGCAACACTAAATCCGGCAATACCAAAGAGTGGGACACCATAAATCAAAGGTGGAGTTTTTGCATGAAGCAGAAGCGATGAACCTATCAGTGTTGATGCTATTATTATTGAAACAGTAAGGCGATTAAATGATTTTTCGATAGATTCTTCTATCTTTTGAAGTCCAACATGTTCAAGCTCTACTTTGAATTTACCCTTTTTCATCTGATTGAAAATATCTTTGAGATCACTTGGTGTATAGTTTAAAAAATCAATTATCTCTTTTGGTAACTCTTTTATTTTACTAAATATATTTTTAATTGAAAATTGCTCTCTGTAAAATTCCATAATAATAGGTTTTATATGTTTTACAGCATTAAAATTAGAGTCTAAATTTCTACCAACACCTTCAATAGTCACAATTGCTTTAAAGAAAAGATAGTAATCATTTTTAAATGAGATATTATATTTTGATATTAAACTGGTCATATCATTAAAGAGTTCTTTAATATTTATATCTTGAAGTGAGCCATACATATAACTACTGATTATTCTGCTCATATCCTTGATAAAACTGTTTTTATCAATATTATCCGGATAATTTGTCATATTTAAAATATCTAATGATGCTTTTTCTTCATCCTGCTTTGATATATTATATATCAATTCTAAAAGTATTTTTTGTTCATCTTTTGTGATTGATCCCATCATACCAAAATCTATAAAAGAAACTTTAGAATCAAGAGTAATAAATATATTTCCGGGATGTGGGTCTGCGTGGAAAAATCTATGTTTAAATATTTGCTCACAAAGAAGCTCAAACCCTTGTTTGGCTATGAGTTTTGTATCAATACTATTTTGATTTAATCGCTCTATGTCAGATACTTTTATACCGTTGATAAACTCCATAGTGATTATTTTATTTGTCGAATACTCGTTATAAAGTTTTGGAACTTTTATCCTGCTATCATCTTTAAACAGAGCTTTAAATCTGGTTAAATTCATAGCTTCAAGTTTAAAGTTAAGTTCATTTTTTATACTGTTTTCAAACTCTTTTATCACATCCAATATAGAGTTAATTCCATAATCTGCCAAAGCATTATCAAACATCGAACCAATTTTTTTCAAAATTTCTATGTCATTTTTAATTACTTCATCAATCTTTGGTTTTAAAACTTTAACTACAACTTCATCACCACTTAAAAGTTTGCCTTTATAAACTTGACCAATAGAAGCAGTTGCCAAGAGTTCTAAGGGCTTGGCAAAAATTTCACTCTGTTCTTTGCCAAACTCTTTTTTAAAGATAGGGGTAATTTCATCAATATCTACAGGGCTGACACTATCTTGAAGTTTTTCAAATTCATGAACCAAGTCTAAAGAGATTAAATCAGGTCTAGTAGATAGCATTTGAGCTAATTTTTATAAATGAGGGTTCTAACTCTTCTACTGTTTTTTTAATTCTTTGGCTTTTAGATAGATTGTCTCTGTTTGTATCTTTAAAAACAGGGAGTTTGAAACTCCCCTCAAAGTTTATCTTTTTTATTATATCATCAAACCCATTTTTGGATAAAATAGTGACTATCTGACTTACTCTTTTTGTGTTGGCAATGGTTTGAGATATCCTAATCATAACTTTTTCTTTCTCCTTGTGATTATCGTTGAGTTCAAGCCATTGACTTATGCAAGAAGTCTAGTATTTTTTGAAATAAATTTTTAAAAATAAGTGTAACCAGTGGAGGCTTAACGAATAATTAACTTATTATACTTCCACCTCTATCTTCTGTCCATTTTCAAGAAGAGCTCTTTGGAGAGCATCTTCTAGTTTTTCATAGATTGATTCGAGTGTGTCTGTATCACTCATCTGTGTAACACCGAAATATAGTTGAATATTATGAAGTTTTTTGATTTTGTGTGTGATTTTTTCTGCTAAAACTATGGCTCCACTTAGAGAAGTATTTGCAGTTAAGATAAGGTATTTCTCACTGTCAAGTTTTCCAAAATTGTCGTTAAGTCTGATTTTTGAGTTTATTACTTTGGCTATCTCTTTGAGCTGTTTTATATCCTCTTCATTTGCAAGAACCTTGAAAGTAAGTATGGAGAAATCAACTTTATAACGCTGTGCTCGTGAAATTTCCTTTTCTAAAATATCTTCTATAAATGGTTTGTTATAAGCATTTGTCTCTTCATCTTTTTCTAAAACAGTAACTAAAGATTTTACATAATCATTTTGTTCCATCTGTTTTGTAGTTATATTGTCATAAGTAACTATATCTTGTGCATAATTTTTTTTGTTAAGATAGATATGAAGTATCAAAAAGCCAGTATATATAAAAGTGCTAAGAAGTACATTTCCGATAACTATGGCTATAAACATCTCACGGTAGATAAACTCTAAAGGCAGGGAGTGGCTCATAATGATGGTAAGTGCGCCTTTGCTTCCGGCAAGAGTTAGGGTTTGCGCCCATCTTACAGGCAGATGGAGAGTTTTTATCATGCTAAAAATTGCACCAAATCTTATAAGTGTTGTAAGGGCGAAAATAGTGAAAATTTCTACAGCATAGATGATAAGGTCTTCAAAGATTATAATATTTGATATGATGATGAAAACGATAGCATTTGCAAATATACCGATAAACATAGCCTCTTTTTTATACTCTCTAAACTCTTTTTTTGTGATTGTGGGAACTTTTTTTATAAGTTGGAGGATGGAGTTTTGTATATCATTGAAATTTTGGGTAGTAAGGTTATCTCTGATCTCTTTTTGAATAAAGCTTTTAAAGGTTAGTACAGATGCAACAATAGATAAAATTCCAGCTATATGAAAATGTTCTGCAAGTAAAAAAGAGACGATTACTACAAGATAAAGAATTATAAACTGATCAAGTGGATTTTTTAAAATCTTAATAGATAGATAGCCTAGTGTAGCAACTCCTATCCCAATTACTATTGATAGAAAAAGTACCTTAAATAGAGTAATATTTAGTGACATGGCACTAACCTCTCCACCATTTAACAGAGGAATAGCAACAAAATAGAAGATTATAAGTGCTGTGACATCATTAAAAAGTGATTCTGATTCAGCATAAACTTTCAGATATTCCGGCAGTTTGAATTTTGACATAATAGAAGCAACAGTGATTGCATCAGTTGCCATAAGCATACTAAAAAGTGCTATAAGTACGCCAAAACTCCACTGATACTCCGGCAGAATATACGGTGTTACTAAAATTGCTATGCCTATAGAAGCAACAACAGCGATAAAAGCCAAGTAAAATATCTCTTTTGCATTCTCTTTAAGCTCTTTGATGGATAAGTTTAAAACATCTGGTAGCAGAATAACTGGTAACATCAAGTATAAAATCTCATCAAACTCATTATGTGTAATGTTAAAAAGATGAGGAAAAAAATAAGATAGCACAAAAGCATATATGATAATTGACAAAGTTGATGGAATCTTTATAGATTCTTCCGTAATTCTAGAGATAAGAACAATAATTAAGAGGACAGTAACTAGTAGTAGCATTTAACTCCAATTCTATTATTAAAATTTATCTGTTCTAGTATGACGAAATAGTGCTTAAAATGTTATAATACAACTATGAATAGATGGATGAAAATAGCTTATAACGAAGCAGTTGATGGGATGTTGGCTGGTGATGGTGGACCATTTGGGGCTGTTATAGTCAGAGATGAAAAAGTAGTAGCGACTGCACATAATGAGGTGCTTAAAACTAAAGACCCGACCTCACATGCTGAACTAAGTGTAATACGAAAAGCTTCCCAAAAGCTTGATAGTTTTGATTTGTCTGGATGTGTTCTTTATACTACTTGTATGCCTTGCCCTATGTGTTTGGGTGCAATTTTTTGGGCAAGAATAACTACTGTTTATTATGGTGCTACTGAAGAAGATGCTGCTCGTGTCGGTTTTGATGATAAGCGTTTTTATGAGATGCTTAGAGGCGAAAAAAGCACTCTGATTTTAAAACAGATTGATTATCAAATAAATGCAGAACTTTTTGATAAGTTTAACGAAAGCTTCAATCATCAAATATACTAAATAAATTGTATGTTTTTTTATTAAATTATAGTAAAATTCCAGAAATATTTTTAACAAGAGTTATGGAGCGTTGATGAGGCAAAAGAAGATAGATAAAACACCTGCTAGATTGGATTTTATTCAAAGTGCAACGGGGTTGATTTTAGCTCTGTTTATTGTGGGACATATTCTCTTTGAAGCTTCTATTTTAATTTCACAAGAGATGATGTATAGAGTAACTATAATGTTTGAAGGATATTATTTCTTTGGTGAAACTTATCCTGGAATTATTTCATTTCTAGCAGCATCTATCTCTGTTATATTTATAACTCATGCAGGTATCGCTATGCGAAAATTTCCTGCTAATTATAAACAGTATAAAATTATGAAAAAACATATAGTTAGTATAAGGCATGAAGATACATCTCTTTGGTTGATTCAAGCTATAACAGGGTTTATTATGTTTTTTTTAGGTTCGATTCATCTTTTTATTATGATGACCCAACCTGCCAATATCGGTCCTTTTGCTTCAGCAAGTAGAATTGTAGATGAATTTATGGGATTTCTTTATATCGCACTTCTTATATCTGTGGTATTTCATGCGTTTATAGGTCTCTATCGTTTGGCTTTAAAGTGGGGATTTATGGAGGGGAAAAATACAAAAGTTTCTCGTGCTAGATTTAAATTGATTATGAGAGTGATGATAGCTGTTTATTTGATATTGGGTGTTTTTTCTCTTTTTACATATACTAAAATAGGTCTAGAACATGATTTTAGCGATGGTGTGAAGTATAAATCTAAAACAATTATGATGGAGAAACACTAATGAAAATTATCTATACTGATGTTCTTATCATTGGTGGTGGTCTTGCAGGTCTTAGAGTTGCTACTGGTGTAAAAGAGAGAGGACATGGAGCAGTGGTTTTAACTCTTGTCCCTCCAAAACGCTCACACTCTTCAGCTGCTCAAGGTGGTATGCAAGCAAGTCTTGCAAACTGTAAAATGGGTGAGGGTGATAACGAAGATGTTCACTTTGGTGATACCATACGAGGAAGTGACTGGGGAGCAGATCAAGAAGTAGCCAGAATGTTTGTTCATTGTGCGCCAAAAGCCATAAGAGAACTTGCAGCTTGGGGTGTTCCTTGGAGTAGGGTAGATCGTGGTGAGCATAGTTGTATTATAAATGCAAAAAAAGTAACCATTACAGAAAAAGATGAGGCTCATGGGCTTATTACGGCTAGAGATTTTGGTGGTACTAAAAAATGGAGAACTTGTTATACAGCTGATGGAACAGGTCACTCTATGCTTTATGCTATGGATAACAAAGCAAAACAGGATGAGGTTGAGGTTCATGAAAGATTAGAGGCTATCTCTCTTATTCATGAAAATGGGCGTTGTTACGGTGCTATTGCAAGAAACTTGATGAATGGTGAGTTAGTTGCTTATATTGCAAAAGCTACTACTATTGCTACGGGTGGATATGGTCGTATTTACAGTGTTTCAACAAATGCAATTATCTGTCAAGGGATTGGACAAGCTATAGCACTTGAAACTGGTGTCGCAACTTTGGGAAATATGGAAGCTATACAGTTTCATCCAACTGCTATTGTTCCTGTAGGGATTTTAACTACTGAGGGGTGTAGAGGTGATGGTGGACTTCTTCTAGATAAAGATGGTTATAGATTTATGCCAGATTATGAACCGGATAAAAAAGAGTTGGCTTCAAGAGATGTTGTAAGTCGTAGAATGACTGAACATATGAGAAAAGGAAAAGGTGTAAAATCTCGTTACGGAGATCATCTATGGTTGGATATTACACTTCTTGGCAGAAAGCATATTGAGAAAAACCTTCGTGAAGTAAAAGAGATTTGTGAAAACTTTTTAGGGATAGATCCGGCAGTAGATTGGATACCTGTTCGTCCGACTCAACACTATTCTATGGGTGGAATAAGAACAAAATATACAGGAGAGTCTCAAACTCTAAAAGGCTTATACTCTTGTGGTGAAGCAGCGTGTTGGGATATGCACGGTTTTAATCGTCTTGGTGGAAACTCTGTTAGTGAGACAGTTGTAGCAGGGATGCTCGTAGCTGAATATATTAGTGATTTTTGTGATAAACAAGAGAGTTCTGTGGATGTTCAAAGTTCAACTATAGAGAAGTTTTTAAAAATTGAAGCAGATAAAATAGAGAAGCTGTTGAGTCATGAAAATGGTGAAGATGCTTATGTCCTTCGTCGTGCTATGGAAGAGATAATGATGAATAAAGTGGGAATTTTTAGAAATGGAGATGATCTGCAAGATGCTGTTAATGAACTTGAAGAGTTATATAAAAGAAGTAAAAACATAGAAGTATTTCGTTCAAAATCTCGGGCAGCAAATCCAGCTTTAGTAAATGCTTATAGAACTCAAAAGATGTTAAAAGTAGCACTTACTTGTGCAGTTGGCGCACTAAATCGAACTGAGAGTCGTGGCGCTCACTCAAGAGAAGATTATCCTAAAAGAGATGATGAAAACTGGTTAAAGCGTACAATCACTTCATGGAGCAGTGAGTCAGATACCATGCCAACTGTTAGTTATGAAAAGATCTCGATAGATAATATGGAACTTCCTCCCGGTTTTCGTGGTTATGGAAAAGATTTAACACAACATCATCCACAAACAAAAGTTAGACAAGGTATGGTTGATGCTATTACTGAGAAATTAGAAAAAGATGGAGCAAATCGTTTTGAGATACAAAACGCTTTGATGCCATTTTTAGATAAACTGCCTGCAAAATATAGAGGGATAAATGAGAGACTTGGAGAAATCGTATGAGTGAGAAGAAAAATAGACTTTTAAAGATAACTATTCTTCGTTTTGATCCACATGATCCAGAGGATTTTCCACATATGGAGACTTTTGAGGTAGAAGAAGCTGATGGAATGACACTTTTTGTAGCACTAAATGAGATTCGTGAACATCATGATAACTCACTAAAGTTTGATTTTGTTTGTCGTGCAGGAATCTGTGGAAGTTGTTCTATGCTTGTAAATGGTAAACCTACCTTGGCATGTAGAACGCTAACTTCAAAGTTAGGTGAAAATATCTCTTTAGCACCTCTACCTCTTTTTGAACTTATTGGTGATTTGTCTATCTATACTGGAAAATGGATGAGAGGTCTCAATGAGAGACTTGAGATTTGGATACATAACAAAGAAAAAGAGTTAAATGTAGATAAATTAGAAGAAAAAATGGAACCAGAGTTAGCAGATGAGATTTATGAGTTAGAGCGTTGTGTTGAGTGTGGATGTTGTGTGGCAGGATGTGGTACAATACAGATGAGACCGGACTTTGTTGGTGCAGTTGGTTTAAACAAAATTGCAAGGTATCATATAGACCCAAGAGATAGGAGAAGTGATGAAGAATATTATGAGTTGATTGGGGATGAAGATGGGGTGTTTGGGTGCATGACACTTTTAGGTTGTGAGGATGTATGTCCAAAAGAGTTGCCACTTCAAAGTAAAATAGCATATTTAAGACGAATGATGATTAAAACATCAATGAATAATTAAATTATAAATATTAAGGAAAATAGATGTCAATAGCAGAAGCAGAAATTAAAAAATTTGAGAGTGAAAATTGTGAACAGGATAAAGTTTTTTACCAAGCGATGGAGGAGGTTATGCACTCTATAGCTCCACTTTTAGAATCAGATGACAGATATGCAAAGTATGCAATTTTAGAGAGACTTTTAGTTCCAGATAGAATCTTTAAGTTTAAAGTAACTTGGATGGATGATAACCAAAATATCAAGGTAAACGCAGGGTATAGAGTTCAGTTTAACAACTCTCTTGGGCCATATAAAGGTGGACTTCGTTTTCATCCAACTGTAAATGAGGGGATTTTAAAGTTTTTAGGGTTTGAGCAGATTCTTAAAAATGCACTTACCGGTCTGCCTATTGGTGGTGGTAAAGGTGGTAGTGATTTTAACCCTAAAGGCAAGAGTGATTTTGAAGTTATGAAATTTTGTTCTGCATTTATGACAGAACTTCATAAATATATAGGACCTCGTATAGATATTCCTGCCGGAGATATTGGTGTTGGTGGTCGTGAGATTGGTTTTCTTTTTGGTGAGTATAAAAAAATAACTTCATCTTATGAGGGTGTTTTAACCGGTAAACCATTTATGTTTGGTGGTTCTCTAATGCGTCCAGAAGCCACAGGTTATGGAACGGTATATTTTACTGAGACTATGTTGGAGATGGAAGGTAAAGAATCATTAGAGGGTAAGATATGTACAGTTAGTGGTGCTGGAAATGTTGCACTGCATGCCATAGAAAAACTTCAACATTTAGGTGCAATTCCAGTCAGTTGTTCAGATTCTAAAGGTACTATATATGACTCTCGTGGGGTTGATTTGGCTCTGCTTAAAGAGTTGAAGCTAGAGCGTAGAGTTTCACTTGAGGAGTATATAAATTCACATCAAGAAGCTACTTATATCCCTGTTTCTGAGTACCCAGAAGGTGCTCATGCTGTTTGGTCTATAGAGTGTTATGCTGCTTTTCCTTGTGCTACACAAAATGAGTTAAATGAGATAGATGCTCAAAACTTGATTACAAATGGATGTGTAAGCGTAAGTGAAGGAGCAAATATGCCATCAACTCCACATGCCATAGATGCTTTTTTATCTCATAAAATATGTTTTGCTCCTGCAAAAGCTGCAAATGCAGGTGGTGTTGCTGTTAGTGAGTTTGAGATGGCTCAAAATGCTTCAATGAGTAAGTGGAGTTTTGAAGAGGTTGATGAGAGACTAAAAACTACAATGCAGCAGATTTGTAAACGCGTTGCCTTAACTGCTAAAGATTATGGGGTTGAAGGTAACTATGTTGATGGTGCAAATATTGCAGGATTTAAAAAAGTTGCTGACGCTATGATAGCTGAAGGTATTTAAGGAAAAGTCATTAAAAAGCTATTTATACTATTTTTATTTTTTATTCCATTAGTTTTAAATGCAGAGGTGGAGTATAGTGCCTTTATAAAAGAGCAGATGAAATTTGTATCTCAGTTAAATGAAAATAACATTACTCAAAGTAGGCTTTCAACTATTGTAGATGAACAAGAAGCTAGTTATGTTAGGGCTTTAGAGCATGTAATGATGAATAAAGATTCATTTATAAAGAATATTAAGTTATATGAAAATGAAATCTTTAGACTTGAAAAGATTATCGCTGTAAATAGTCGTGCCGGAAATAGTTATGCTGTTATCAGAGATGAAGCAAAAGTTAAATCATATAGACTTCTGCATAATCAAAACAGAATGATAAAAGATATTTTAAGTGCATTAGATTACTCCAGTAGTGTAGATTTCACTAGAATATTGAACGACTTGGTTACAAAAAATCAACTTGATAATCAAGAAATTATTAGCTCAGATTATAATCAGATATTAGAGATGCAAGGAGTTTCTAAAACTCTTTTAAAAGCTAAGCAAAATATTGTTGATCTGAAAATGCTTATCGATATAAATTTAGATCTACTAAATCATCTATATGCTTTTGAAAATAGAATGTTTAGACTTAATGAGTATGCAAATTATAATCTGATAGGTATCGTACTCTATATAAATAATACCGAAATAGCAAAAATCATAAACCCTGTTTTAGAGTTTTATGGTCTAAATATTATGAAAATTATCTCTATCTTGGTGTTATTTGCAATGATCTATTTTATAAGAAAAGTTTTCTATTTGACTCTTGAGAGGTACCTGCTTAAAGTTAAATCATTTGTAAAGTATTCGGCTGGGATTTTGCAAAAGATTCGTAAACCTTTAGAATCAATAATCATACTTATAAATCTTGAATTAACTATATATATTTATAATGATTTTATTCATATCAATAGTTTAAGCAGAGCATTTAATATTTTTTATGCATTTTTTATTATGTGGCTTATTTATAGAGTTGTAAATGTTATAGTTAGCATTAAAATTCATGAGTTTGATTATGTAGATAGCAAGATAAAAAATGAGATGATTAATGTTGGTATGAAAAGTATCAATTTTATGATTATGCTTATAGGATTGTTAATCATACTTTATTTAGCAGGTGTAAATTTAACAACTGTTTTATCTGGTCTTGGTATCGGTGGTTTCGCAGTTGCTTTAGCTGCAAAAGATTCCCTTTCAAACTTTTTTGGAACTCTCTCTATATTGCTTGGTGATGTTTTCTCTCAAGGTGATTGGATTGTTATAGATGGAAATGAGGGTGTTGTTATAGAGATTGGTTTAAGAGTTACTACACTACGAACTTTTGATAATGCTCTCATTGCAATTCCAAATGTTACACTTGCCAATAAAGAGGTTAAAAACTGGGACAGAAGAACACTTGGGCGTCGTATAAAGATGAGTTTGGGTATAAAATATGACTCTTCATCACAAAACATAAAAAATGCCGTAGATGAGATTCGTGATATGTTGGATAAGCATCCTAACATTGCTACTAAAAACACTAAATATGAGTACAAAGAGAAAAGAAAAAACAGACTTGTTTCTCGAGCTGATTCACAAGGTGTTAAAAAGACTCTTTTAGTCTATCTTGATGAATTTTCCGACTCAAGTATAAATATTTTAGTTTACTGTTTTACAAAATCTACTATGTGGGAAGATTGGTTAGCTACCAAAGAGGATGTTATGCATAAAATAATGGAAATTTTTGAGAAAAACAATCTTGAGTTTGCATTTCCCTCATTCTCTGTTTATCATGAAAATGAGTTAGTTTCTAAAAATGATTAAACTAAATGCTACTAAGTGTGTTCGCTCATTAAGCAGAGATAGCGAATGTAACAAGTGTGAAGTCATCTGTCCTACAAATGCTATTGTGGTTGGCAGTAATCCACTTCCAATTATTGATATATCAGCTTGTGTGGGATGTGGAGCATGTGATGCTGTTTGTCCAAATGAAGCACTCTCTTTGGATGATTTTAATTTAGTGGATTTCTTTTTTGATTTTGTTCAAGAAAAAAATGCAGGTTTTATCTCTTGTAGAAAGAATGTTCCATGTATCGCAGCTCTTAGTGTTGAATATCTTATATCTATCGCAATACTAAAAAAACGAGTAGTTTTAGATATGGGGCATTGTAAAAGTTGTGACATTGCCTCCAAGTGTCATCCTCAGATAATAAGAAATTATGAAGAGACCTCTTATCTGCTTGAGGCTATGGAGAGTGAAGCAGAGATAAAACTTCAAGATGTTTGTTACGAGGATAAAAGAGAGGTTAAAAAGGGAAATAGAGTCTTAAAAACTTCAAGAGAGTTTGAAAAAGAAGTTAAAAAAGCGACGGATGAGTTGATTAGGCATACTTTGCAAAAAGCAGATATAGCACTTTTAAAACCAAAGCATATTCCCCAAAAAAGAAAGATATTTTTTGCATCTCTAAAAAGAGTGCCAAAACCCTCTCAATATCATGTAGTTGATGCTACAGAGGTTACCTTTACTTCTCAAAAATTTATAGATAAAGAGAGTTGTACGGCATGTCAGAATTGTTACAGAGCTTGTCCAACAGGGGCTTTAACTTCTGATATGAAAAACTCGAAGATAGATTTTGATCCATTTCTTTGTATAAAATGTAATCTATGTCACAATCTATGTGATAGTGATTCAATAACCCTTTCAACTTCATATAATATAAAAGAGTTCTTTAAGCCAACAGTGCAAAATCTTATCTCTTTTAATGTAAGAAGATGCGATGAATGCAATATGCTTTTTAGTACAAACTCTAGTGATAGACTCTGTATTAGATGCAAGGCTAAATAAGTATCTGAAGCTGAAGGATCCCCTGCCAAATAAGTGAACTTACAATTCCAGCTGCAAATCCTGCAATGATGTCATCACCCATAACACCTATCCCACCTTTAGTTTCCCTATCAATTCTACCTATAATAGATGGTTTAGATATGTCAAAATATCTAAATAGTGCAAAAGAGAGAATAGACTGAACTAAAAAACCATTTTCTAACATGCTAACTTCACTTATGCTAACGCTAATCGCAGGAGCAACACTTAGTGCAAACCACATACCAGCTAACTCGTCTATGACTATGCGTTTATCGTCATGTATACCAGATGATTCTTCATATTTATTTATAGATTTAACTGCAATAATAGTAATGAGCAGTGTGGCTAAAAAAAGAGTTTGTGCATCAAAATAGATAAGAATCAACATGCCAAGAGGCAATGAAACTAAAGTTCCTACTGTTCCCGGTGCTTTTGGAGCAAGACCACTATATCCTAAAGTTATAAAAAACCAGTTCATTTTTTCCCTATCTCAGTGAGGTAGTTTGATAGAGTTTCATTAACTCTAAGTAAAAATCACGCTCTGTATGCTCTTCTAAAAGCCCTTTTACAGGCAGTAGATCGTAGTATAATTTTTCTAAATGTTTAAATCTATTTGGTAGTAGTTTAGATAGTAAAAATGCTGATAACTCTTTTCTTATCAGTACTGCCGGAGGTAAAATACCAGCTTCTAAAAGTCCTAAAATTGATTCTGCATGGTAAGAGATTTGATGATGTTGCCCGTGAGGACAGGTGTTTTTGCTTACAAGAGTTTTACACTCTTCACAGTAAACATACTCACTTTCGAGTTTTATCTCTATGTCGATGCCAATAACTCTATCTATGATGGAGCTATCTCTATTTTCATCATAAAGCATACCTAACCCTGTATGGTCTCTGCTAATTGTCAATCTATCACAGCCATAGTTCTTTGCAACGATTGAATCAACTATAAGTTCATTGTATCCGGCAAAAACATAACTGTTTTCAAGTGGAACAATAACTACTCTATTTTTCGGTAAAAAATTATTTATAAAATATTCTAATGCTTCTTCTCTTAACTCATAGCTTAAATTCTTACTGTTATATGGTTTTAATAAAAAGACAACAAGTAGATCCGTTGTATCTAATGCTTGTCTAATAAGACGCTCATTTGCACGATGCAGAGGGTTTGCAGCCATGATTAGAGCAGTTGTGTGTTTTGCATTGATTATTTTTTTTGCACGGTTAATTATCTCTCTGTTCTTTAGATTTTGATTATATGAAGTGCTTAAAAGTTTATACTCTCCACTAACAGCCCAAGAACCAAGTCTTTTTATGGTTGTTCTAACTTCTGGGTGTGTTAAATCATCTGTCCCATAGATATGTTTTGTTGTAATATTTGGATCAGTTTTAAAAGTTTCATCAACAGTTAGTGTTGCAAACTCTTCTCCCTCACAAAGAATAGTAATCTCTTCTCCTACTTGAAGTGATTCAATTACTTCTTCATTTTTTGCACCAGATGGAGCCAAAATAAAAGGTAAAGGAAATGTTTTACCATCAATCAGACCACTATTTAAGACAGATTGTTTCTCTTTTTTAGTCATTAAACCAGTTAGTGGCTTTAATAAACCACACTTAACTAACTCTAGTGCTGATGCCGCTTCTTTATCTATGTAAAGAGTTTTATTTTTTCTTGATGATGTCATATTTTTTTCGTTTTTCCCATAAGCTTTTGCGAGAAATCCCCAATTTTTTAGATAGTTCTGTATCTGGAAATTTTGACTGATAATTTAAAACTATAAACTTTACATAGTCTTCAATAGATAAAATATCACCTTTATCAAAGATATTATTGTCACTTTTAATCTCTAAAACTCTATGTTCTACATCTTCAATCTTTTCATTGCTTGATACGATTGCCTGTTTATCACTTATAAGTTCACAAAAAGGTTTTTTCTCAGTTTTTTTAAGAAGATGATAGTCTATTATATAAATTATGCAGTTTTGTGGAAGTGAATTTATCTCGTTCATAGCTTTTGAATCGCTAAGTGTTATAAAGTGTATAGGCAGATCTTTTTGGTGAGCATGATTAAATGCAAAAGCATCCGCATATTTTTGAAAACTTGATGAGATATATATCGGTAGTTCTATATTTTCATGATCATGGTCATGTGTAACTGATAAGAAAGAGTGATTTAAGTATTTTTCATACGCCTCATTTCTCTTTTTCAGTTTTTCATAATCCTGATAGTGATCTATCTTTCTTATAAGTTCTTCAATCATAAACGGCTTAAGAATATAATCTTTTGCACCTGCTGCAAGTGGTTTGGAAACAGTATCATTACTTATATATGAAACCATTAAAATAACAATGGATTTTTTAAAAGTTTCAATTACAGGATTAAAATCTTGTCCATTAATATTTGTAGATAGTAACACTACATCATAATTATTACTTTTTATAGCATCTTTTGTAGATGTACACAACTCACAACTATGTCCGAGTTCACCTAATTTTGTCGCAATACTTTGCGCGAGATAAACTTCATTTTCTATTATAAGTATTTTCAAATTTCTTTCCAATCAAAATATTTTAAATTTGCATTTGCAATTACACCAACACCTTCTGCTCGACCTATAAAGCCTAACTTCTCTGTTGTAGTAGCTTTTACATTTACTCTAGAACTCTCAACTTTAAGTATCTGAGCAATTTTTCTTCTCATAGCTGATTTATAAGAACTAACTCTTGGTTTTTGCGCAGCTATCGTAATATCTACATTTATAATTACAAAACCAAAGTTGTTTATCTTAGTAACAACTCTTTTTAGTAGCTCTTTAGAATCTATTCCTTTGTATATATCATCACTGTCTGGAAACATCATACCGATGTCACCCATACCTGCAGCACCTAAAAGAGCATCTATAAGAGCATGAATAGCAACATCTCCATCACTATGAGCTTTAAAACCAAACTTAGCATCTATCTTTACACCACCAAGATACATATCACCTTTATCATCAAAGGCATGTACATCAAAGCCCGTACCACTTAGTGTGTCGTTAGATGGTGCTTGTAGGCATGGAAGTTGGTTTAAGTCTTGTATATAAGTTATCTTATGTGCATCATCTTCACCTAAAATAAACTCACGACTGCCACCATTTGCAACAATAGCGCTACTTTCATCTGTAAACTCTTTATCAGTTTTTAGTGCATCTATTAAAACAGAGGTACGAGAGAGTTGGGGAGTTTGAACTCTTTTTACTTTCTCTCTGTCTATAGTAGAGTTTTCATAAACTATAGTATCTGTTACTTTTAGATAGGGAACTATAGAGTCAGCTTCACTTTTATGAGACACTATTGTTCTCAAAAACTCTTCACTGATACATGATCTTGCAATATCACTAACAAGAACAAAGTCGCTACTTACTTCATTTAGAGCATTTTTAAGTGATTCTTGTCTGGTTGAGCCACCGTTTACAAATGTATAATCTGAGTAATTTTTCATAAACTCTATATCATCACTTGACGAAGTGATGATAATCTTAGTGAAAAGCTCAGTTTTTTGAAGTCTATCTGCTATAAATTGCCACAATGGCTTGTGATCTATTCTTAGCCATTGCTTCTTGACATTCCACTCAAATCTACTAGAACTACCAGCAGCAAGTAAAATAAGCGTTAAATCGGACAAAAAGACTCCTGTTTGGTTTAAAGTGTTACGAAATTATACACATCCAAAGCTTTTTTTTATCTTTTATATGTATAAATAGGGAATGTTTTTTTCAACTTTTGCCTAAAATCTACAATCAATCTGCTTACTTTATATTAGATTAACTTTATTTGATTATATTTCCATTACATATTATATATAAAGAGAGAAATTATGAGATCTGCATGGCTAAAAGAGAGAGAAGAACATCCTGTTAAAACTCAGATGTTTTATGCCAGAGAAGGCATTATCACTGGGGAGATGGAATATGTTGCAAAAGTGGAAAAGCTGTCTCCTGAACTTGTTCGTTCAGAGATAGCTCGTGGTAGATTAATTATACCTGCAAATGTAAATCATACTTCATTAGAGCCAATGGCGATAGGTATCGCTTCGACATGTAAAATCAATGCAAATATCGGTTCTTCTGCTATTGCTTCAGATGTTGCCGGAGAAGTTGAGAAGATGCAAGTTTCTCAGCACTATAAGGCTGATACAGCTATGGATCTTTCTACTGGTGGTGATTTGGATGAGATTAGAAAAGCTGTAATAGCCTCTTCGAAAATTCCTATTGGAACAGTTCCTATCTATCAGATTTTACATGATGTTGGAAATAAAATAGAAGATTTAACTATAGAGGTTATGCTTGATGTGTTAGAGCGTCAAGCAAAACAGGGTGTTAGTTACTTTACTATACATGCAGGTTTCTTGCTTGAGACTATGCCTAAAATCGCAAAAAGAAAGATGGGAATTGTAAGTCGTGGTGGTTCTCTTATGGCTGCGTGGATGATGCACTATCATAGAGAAAATCCATTTTATACAGCTTATGATGAGATTTTAGATATTTGTGCCAAATATGATGTAGCTTTAAGTCTTGGAGATTCTCTTCGTCCCGGTTGTTTAGCTGATGCAAGTGATGATGCACAACTTGGAGAACTTAAAGTTTTAGGTGATTTAACTCTTCGTGCTTGGGAAAAAAATGTTCAAGTCATGATAGAAGGACCAGGGCATGTGCCTTTAAATCAAATTGAGCGTAACATGAAGTTGCAACGAGAACTTTGTCATGGGGCACCTTTTTATATTCTTGGTCCATTGGTTACAGATATTGCAGCTGGATATGATCATATCTCTTCTGCTATTGGTGCTGCTGTTGGTGGATGGCATGGTGCTTCAATGCTATGTTATGTAACACCTAAAGAGCATTTAGGTCTGCCAAATGCTGAGGATGTTCGTGAGGGCATCATAGCTTATAAAATCGCTGCTCATGCAGCAGATATTGCCCGTGGTCGTACGGGTGCTAGAGATATTGATGATGAGATGAGTGATGCTCGTTACAGTTTTAACTGGGAGAGACAGTTTGAGTTAGCGTTGGATGGTGAAAGAGCAAGAGAGTATCATGATGAAACTCTACCTCAAGAGATCTTTAAAGAGGCAGAATTTTGTTCTATGTGTGGACCGAAATTTTGTTCTTATAAGATAACTCAAGATATTATGGACAACCCTGAAGCTATCGCAAAGATAGCTGAGGAAGCTAAATTGGCAGAGGCTCATTAGAAATTGATTCTAAATAAGACGATATTTGTCTTATTTAGATATGATTACGAAATAAAATAAATTTTAAAGGAAAATGTATGACTGAAGAGATTGTAAAATCAGCTCTTAGTAAGGTTATGTATCCAGGTTTTACCAAAGATATTGTAACTTTTGGATTTGTAAACAACATAGTAATAGATGGAAAAAATGTATCGTTTAATGTGGAGATTACTTCAAGTGCTCCAGAGGTTGCTCAGCAAATTTTTGATGATGTGACAAAAGAGCTTAAAGCAGTTGGTGCAGCAAATATTACTCCAATTATAAAAGCACCGACAATGCCAAAAGAGAGTTCATCTCGTGGAAAAAATATTGCTCCACAAGTAAAAAACTTTTTAATGGTAAGTTCTGGAAAAGGTGGAGTTGGTAAATCAACAACATCTGTAAACCTTGCTATATCTTTAGCAAAAATGGGTAAAAAAGTAGGTCTTTTAGATGCAGATATCTATGGTCCAAATATTCCACGGATGATGGGTATTGAGAGTGTTCGTCCAGAAGTTGATGGAAACCAAGTTCTTCCTATCAAAGCTTATGGTCTTGAGGTGATGTCTATGGGTTCACTTATGGAAGATGGTCAAGCACTTATCTGGCGTGGTGCTATGATTATGAAAGCTATTGAACAGTTCTTAAGAGATATTTTATGGTCTGAACTAGATGTTTTAGTTATCGATATGCCTCCAGGAACTGGTGATGCACAGCTTACTTTAGCTCAAAGTGTACCTGTAACTACCGGTCTTACTGTAACTACTCCTCAAGCTGTTTCTCTTGATGATTCTCGTCGTTCACTTGATATGTTTAAAAAATTAAACATTCCTTTAGCTGGTATCGTTGAAAATATGAGTGGATTTATCGCTCCAGATACTGGTGTTGAGTATGACATCTTTGGAAAAGGAACTTCTCAACCAACGGCAGATGAGTTTGAAACTGAAATTATTGCAGAGATTCCAATTGAGCCAAGTATTCGTGAGGGTGGTGACTCTGGTCAGCCTATCTCGTTTGTAGCTCCTAACTCTGAGAGTTCAAAACGCTATATGAAAGCTGCAGAATCTATCTGGGCTATGATTGAAGATATTAACAAAGATGGTGGGGTTGATAATGCAGCAGTTCAACCAACGACTCCTCCAGGTAAAAGTGCCTGCTCGATGTAAAAATCAAAATAGCGACGCACTTGCTGCGTTGCTTTCTCCCTTTTTGATTTTTAATTTGTTTGGATGATTATTTATAACTCTTTTTCTCTTTTTATAAGTGCAACTACACCATCATACATATCTTGAACACACTCGACTTCTGTTACGCCTAATCTTCTTTTGTTTGAGATGTCATATACTCCACCTTCACTACCCGAGTGTTCGCCATGGATACCTCTAATCTGAATATTGTGTTTATCAGCTATTGCTTGAAACTCATCCATTTTAGCACCTAACTTTGGTAGTTTGATATGAACACTTGCTCTCATGGCAGTACCAAGATTAGTAGGGCAACTCGTTATGTAACCCAGATGGTCGTTATATGCAAACTTTACTTGCTTTTGAATCTTGGTGACTGCAGAGACAAGTCTAGTGAATACTTCTTTAATATCCCCACCTTGTTGCATAGATATGATTCTAAGTTCATCTTCTTCATTGATCCATACTAAAAAAGTTTTGTCACTGTTATGAAATATCCCTCGTCCATTTGGCCAATCTCTATTTAATCCTGCAGATTCTAAAAATCTATCTCCTGCTTTAAACAGAAAATGATCAGCTATTAGAGATGCACGATCACTTTCACTTATGTTATTTAGTGGGTAGTATTTACCACCCAACTCTCCACTAAATGAACTTAAAATTTCTGAAACTTGTTTTTCTACTCTGTTTCTTTGTTCTTTAGAGATGGCAGGTCCAAGAGGGATATTTGCTATATTTCTGGCAACTCTGATTCTAGTAGAGAGGATATACTTACCATCTTTATCAGGATTTGGAGCATTCAAATCATCAGGGTTTAGGTTGCTTTTGTGTTTATCATTTTTTGAAAAACCGTGATACTCTTTTATAATAGGGTCAAAGAGTGTTGCAAACAACTCGTAAGACTCCTCATCTCCAGCATAGGTACCAATCCCACTATCGGGATTTTCTACACCGGAGTTGATGGAATCTTTAAGAGTAAAACCATTTGTTGTAACTCTGTTTTTCAACTTATTAAACAGATTTAGTGTTAGGTGCTTTGCTAAGAGTGATTTTGACTCTTTTAAACTAGATGGGTAGTTGTTTTTTTCTGATATAATCAAAACTCTTCTCCCTCAAACATTTCAGGTTTGAATTTAACTATTTTATTTCTACCTGTACTTTTAGCCTCATATAGGGCAGTGTCCGCGTATTTTATGCACTTCCAAATTGTGTCACCATCTGTAGGAAAAGTTGCCATACCAATACTCATGGTTTTTTGCATAGTCTCTCCACTTCCAACATCAAAGATATGTTTTGCAAAGGCAGAGTGTATTTTAGTTGCTACTTTTAAAGCACCTTCATCAGTTGCATTATGAAGCATTACTATAAACTCTTCCCCACCATATCTTATAGCAAGGTCGGCATTACGGACATTGTCTAAGAGTAACTTTCCTATCTCCACTATTACCTTATCTCCAATATCATGTCCATATGTGTCATTAACCATCTTAAAGAAATCAACATCCAACATCATTACACTATAAGTTTCATTTTCTCTTTGGGCTTGGCTCATAACTTGGTCTATAAATTCTTCTAAAAATCTTCTGTTATAGAGTCCTGTCATTGCATCTCTAAGTGAAGTGTCACGAAGTTTTTCCATTAGTAACTTACTCTCCACAACAGGTTTAGCAGCTTCTAAGTAGTGTCTAATACTTGGTATAAGAGAATTTATCCTATTTATCTCACTGACCAAAGGGGCAGTAAAAGAGAGAAGAAGTGATGCTTCATTGTTAATATTGAAAAAGAGACAGAGATACTCTACTCCCTTAGCATCACAAGTTTGACATACATCTTTAAAGTCTGTAGAGATAGTATTGCTTTCTGTTCTATATGTTCTGCACTCTTTGACATTTTTATCTACATGCTTTAGACAGATACTCTCTCCATGAGTTATATATATAAGTTCTCTGTTTTGCTGAGTATCATTGACTTCATAAAATGCAAAATGTTCTATAGAGTATTTGTATTTTATAATATCAATGATTCTATTGTAAACACTCTCTTTTGAGAGATCTCTTTCTATAGTCTTTTTAAATTTATATATATCAGAGAGTTCTTGTATAATTGTTTTTGCTTCGTATAATGGGTCAGAAGATGGTGAACTTCCTTGAGGTATAAAAGTTGCAAGGTTATGTTTTATATCACCGAAAGTCTCTTGTATTTTAGAAAATAGTGTATTCATATGCTCTACAATATCTTTAGCATCTCCCTTGATAGTTGTATCAAATCTGTGAGTAAAATCCCCACTATATGCTTTTTTAATTCCATCTTGTATATTTGTAAAGAGTTTTGTATAAGGAGCAACAAAATAGTTGATTAAGATTATGACAATAATTAGAAAAATCAAGTTTATTGCTAAGATTTTTGCTATTGTATAGTATCCGTCGGTTCTCAAATTTGTAATATCAAACTTCATACTTACAGCACCAAGTGTATCGCCTCTATTTACATTATGACAACTTAAACAGTTGGTGCCGTTGATTATAGTTGCCTTATATGGGATGGTTATCCTAAGAGTGATTCTATCTCTTTGTTCTAAAATCTCTCTTATACTCTCTCCTCTTTTTAGGACTTTTTTATCTATATCATCTCTTGGAAGTTCCTGATTGAATCCTTCTCCATACTGCTCTATAACATTTTTGGAACGAACAAGCCAGAGTGATTTAATCTCATCACTTTTTGAAATTTGCTCTAAGAAATACTCTCTTTGATCCATCGTTCCATTAACCATATGTGCAGTTAAACCATCTTCTACAATCTTTGCAACCATTTTTGATTTTTCAACAGCACTATTAATAGTGTAATCTTTAAAATTTATAGAAACATTGACAATTGTAGCTGTGCTTAGAAGAAGGAGCATACCAGCTACAACAAAAAGGAGTTTTGATTTTGTTTTCATTTTGAGTCACTTTAAATTAATTGATACGATAATATCTAATTAAAAATAAATTTAAAGTGAAATCCCAAATAATTCCATAACATTCCCCACACCTCCAAATTCATAAAATTTCATCTTTTTTTAAATCCAGATGCACCTAAAAAGGTTAGAGAATTAGACTTTACATCTTTTCAACTCCAATAGTTT
>JAYELK010000036.1:0-4679 GCA_034717415.1 Campylobacterota bacterium
GAAATGATTTGATTTTACTCTACAGTCACACTTTTCGCTAGATTTCTTGGCATATCTACATCATTTCCAAGTCTTACAGAAATTTCAAGTGAGAGAAGTTGAACTACGACCATCATTTCAAAAAATTCCAACATATAGTCTTGGCATGACGAAATTTGTATGAAATCATCTGCTTTATCAAACTCTAAAGCACTTATCACGCAGATAGTAGAATCTCTTGCACTTAGTTCTTCTGCATTGCTTTTTGATTTTTCATAGAGTAGATGTTGTGGAAGAAGAGCAATTGTAAAGAGTTCAGGGTCAGCTAATGCGATAGGACCATGCTTCATCTCTCCAGATGGATAACCCTCGGCATGTAGGTATGAAATCTCTTTTAGTTTCAGGGCACCTTCTAAGGCAAGAGGGAAAAATATATCTCGACCTATAAAGAAAAAACCGTGACCATGTAGGTATCTTTTAGAGAGTCTTTTAATTCTCTCGTGCATAGAGTCTGTGACTTTAACAGAAACTGGAATAGCACGAATAAGTGAAATTTGTCTTGAAATCTCTTTTGCCTCAAGGGAGTTTTTGAGTTTTGCGATATATAGACTCATCATCCAAAAAACACTAACTTGTGTTGCAAAGGCTTTTGTAGATGCTACACCTTTCTCAACTCCTGCCCGAGTTAGTATGCAAGCGTCAGCAAGGCGTACCATGGAGGAGTTATCAACATTACAGATAACCAGAGTTTTAAGTCCGGCTTTTTTTGCCATTTTTAGTGTTTCTAGTGTATCAGCAGTCTCTCCACTTTGTGAGATAACAACAAAGAGAGTCTCTTTGGACATTATAGGTTCTCTATATCTAAACTCACTGGCTATTTCAACAGAAGTTCTAATCTTTGCATATCTTTCAAAGAGATAGGTCGCACTAAGAGCAGAGTGGTAAGAGGTTCCACATGCACAAAGTTTTATCTCATTTATACCATCAAACAGAGAGTCATCTAGTTCATCAAAGAGAATTTTTTCATCACTTAAACGACCCATCAGAGTATCAGAGATTACTACTCCCTGCTCATAAATCTCTTTCTCCATAAAAAATCTAAAGCCATCTTTTTGGGCAGATAGTTTATTCTGTGAGAGCTTTGTGAAAATAGGTTCTTTCTTATCTGAATTTTTGTCAAAAATAGCTAATTTATCAGGAGTAACAAAACCATAATCACCATCTTCAAAGTAGTTGACACTATTGCATTGACCGATAAGTGGAGTGTCTGATGAAGCAAAGTATTTTTCATTTTCTGTATCTATACCAACTAGCATTGGTGAGCCGTGTTTTGCAAAAAATATACTCTCTTTTTCACCTTTTGTAACAAGTAAAATAGCGTAAGCACCATCAAGTTCGGCTATAGTTTTTGAAAAAGCCTCAAAGGCAGTGGAAGTAGATTTTAGATTTTTTTCAAACTGATGAACTATCACTTCTGTATCTGTTTGGCTTAAAAATCTTACACCATCTTCCATAAGTTCTTTTTTTAACTCGGCATAGTTCTCTATAATGCCGTTGTGAACTACATAAGAACTCTCTCCCAAATGAGGATGAGCATTCAGTTCTGTCGGTTTTCCATGTGTTGCCCAGCGAGTATGACCTATGCCCACTGCAAAACTATCAGTTATAAAATCTTTGGTTTTTTCTTCAAGATTTACCAGTTTTCCTATAGCTTTATAGCTTTGAAAATTATCATTTTGAAGCACTGCAATTCCAGCAGAGTCATACCCTCTGTACTCTAACTCTTTTAGTCCGGAGAGTAAAATCTCTTTGGTGTTTTTTTCGCCTATATATCCAACAATCCCACACATTAATTATTCCTTGCTAGCAGTTCATAAATTTTATCGATATTATTGCATATATCTTTTTGTTTTTCCATTAAGAAGCTATCTCTAACTTTATGTTTTGTACTATGGATTTTTGCTGTAATTATATTTATATTTAGCTTTTCAAAAGATTCCATTACATAGGCTAGCAACCCTCTTTGGTTGCTAGTATTTATGTTTAGTTCAGCATGTGTAAGAGAGTGTTCATAATCTATGTTTATCTCACTTCTTTTAATTACAATATTTTGTAGTTTGACCTGCCTGCTCATATCAAAAGCATTTTTTATAATATTTTCTAATTCAATAAGTTCACTGCCCTCTACGCTTTTAATGAACTCTATTTTAAAGTATTTAACATCATCAAAGAGTGTTAAAATTTCCATAGAAGCAACATCAAGATGACTTAGAGTTCCTAAAAGATAACCTATGTTTAGTGGAATTTTTCTGAATATCTCTACGCTTATCGAACCATTTGTAGAGATATTAAAATCATACTCTTTAGTCTCTTTTGCCTGTTTCGCGATATTTATAATATCATTTGGAGTGTGTTTAAAGAAAAATAGATTTGATTCAATACCCAATACCTTCTTTTGCAGGAGTTTAGGAAGAGATTTAAAGTTATCCAAGTTTTTCACTCTTTTTTCTATATTTAATCTTTTTGTTGCATCTGTGATTCTGTCACTGTTTTGTGAAATTTCCAAAGCACTGTTGTATAAATCATAAAGAAGTTTAGAGCTAAAGGAGTTAAAAGTATCTTCACCAACACCGTTAATATCTGCATAAGTAAGAATGTATAGAAGTTTTAAATTTTTTGTATCTTTAATATTTGACATAAATTTATAAAGAGTTTTTTCATTGTGAATATTTTCTTTAAATGCAACGCTACTCATTAGTATATGATTTTTTATAAGCAGAGTTGCTCGTTCTATAAGTTCATCTTTAAATTTTAAGTGCAAAGAAAATGGTACAATAAGTTTTGCTCCAACTTCACCATGGTTCTGTTTTCTTCCTTTACCAGTATCATGAAAAAGAGTTACAGTTTTTAGTAAAAGTTTTTCATCGCTAGTAAGTTCATCATAAAGTTCTTGTAAAAAAGGCTCTTTTATATTTTCAAGAGCTTGGACTGATTTGATAGAATGAATATCAACAGGGTAGTGATGATAGCCGTCAAATTGTGGTAGATGAAGAACTTTTCTAAAGCTTGTAAAGAGATGGTGAAGTATACCAGCGTCATAAAACAGTTTTAAAAAGCAGTACATATTTTCTTTTGCAAAAAGTTCTTTTAAGAGTGCATAAGTCTTTGCTTTTAGTGGTCGTGAAATTTTAGTGTAGGTAAAAAGGTTTAAAAAACCTGCATCAAAGTGATATGGTCTATCTTCAAGTGAGACTAATATCTCTAAGAGAGTGTTGATAGGTTGAATTTTTAGGTTAAAAGAGGCATAAATTCGATTATCAAGCTCGTAAATTCCTCTGCTTAAAGGATTGGCTCTAAACTCTTTTAGATGATTCATATCTACTATATATGGTCGAATCATCTTTTTAGCAAAGATTTGAGTAAAGTTGCTTATTCGCCACTGCGCTTGAAGAACTTTTGTAACCATCTTTTGCTCATTTTTAAAGCCTAACATGCGACTGACCTCTGGCATGTGTTCTAGTAGAAGTCTATCTTCTTGCTTATTTGTTATAAGATGCAATGCACTTCTAACACGAAAAAGAAGTTCAAGTGCTATGCGATACTCTCTGTATTTACTCTCAGAGAAGAGATTATCTGTTAAATCTTTTAAGTTTGCAACTCCGTAGATAGTCTGAGCCAACCAATATAGAAGTTGAGAATCTCGCAGACCACCAACACTCTCTTTTATATTTGGCTGCATTGAAGTAGGGTGCTTTTTGCGTCTAGCCTGAGCCTCTTCAACCTTTGCCAAGATAAACTCTTTTTGCTTATAGAGCCTGATTTTAGTTAGTTCTTTTTGAGTTGAGTGCCAAGTAAAAGTAGAACCTGTTATAAATCTTGACTCCATTAGTGCTGTTCTAATGGTTATATCCTCTCCGGCAGCTTTGAAAAGGTCATTTGTTTCATGTACTCTGTGACCGAGTTTAAGTCCAGCATCAAGAGCTAAATAAAATAGTTTTTCAATTATAAGTTCACTATTATAACCCTCAACCTTTTCATAAGCTATAAGCAGATCGATGTCACTATGAACACACAACTGTTCTCTGCCATAACTGCCAAGTGCAACGATGGCAATAGGAATAGAACTTCTCATCGGCAGGTAGTTGCCAAAGACCCGTCTTAAAACTGTTTTATACATAAGGTCAATGATAGAATCTAGTTTTTTAGTGTGTTTTACTAGAAAATCTTTTCCTTGGGAACTCTCAAAAAGTTTAGGCAGGGAACTTTTATATTCATTTGGATTAGATAAACTAGTCCTGCATAAATCTGCCTAGCACTAGAGCTATTTACCTATCGCTGAAGTTGGGGTTATTTATGAACAGGAACTTAATTGCATAAATTTGATATAATTTAAAAGATTAAAAAATGAACAAAATGGAGTAAATCAGTATGACAATAACAAAACGAGTAACATTTATAGCAAAAGAGGGTAGTGAAGCTAAGATGAAAGAGCTTTTAAGTGCAATGGTAGTTCCAAGTAAAGCAGAAGATGGATGTCTGTTGTATGATATTTATCAGTATGAAAATAACCCAAGAAAGTTTATGGCAGTTGAGACTTGGAGAGATGAAAAAGCTCTTGATGGACACAAGGCGAGTGAGCATTATGCAATTTATAAATCATCTTATGAACCATTTTGTGATAAAAAATATAGTGACGAGTT
>JAYELK010000037.1:0-22768 GCA_034717415.1 Campylobacterota bacterium
TTTAAAAATTCTTCATAATAAGTATAACTTTGGTATAATGGGCATTATTTATATACTAAGGATACTTTTTGAACCTCTTAAGCATTTTTTCTTTTAACTCCGATAAAAAACAACCAGCTAAAAATGAAGCACCTTCTCACTGGGTAAAATGTAAATCGTGCCAAGCACTTATGTACTACAAAGAGGTTGAAAACCAAAATTATGTATGTCCGAAATGTGGTTTTCATATTCGTATAGGTGTAAAAGAGAGAGTTGCTCTTTTAGCAGATGAGGGTACATTTATAGAGTTTGATGCAAATTTAAAGCCTGTGGATCCTTTGAAATTTGTAGATAAAAAATCTTACAAACAGAGAATAGAAGAGGCTACTAAAAAAACCGGTAAAACTTCGTCGGTGCTTAGTGGTTCAATAGTTATGAATGGTGTATCTGCTCAAATAGTTATATTTGATTTTGCATTTATGGGTGGTTCTTTAGGTTCGGTAGAGGGTGAAAAAATTGTAAGAGCTGTAAATCGTGCGATTCTTAACAGAGAAGGTCTTATAATCTTGAGTGCTAGTGGTGGTGCTAGAATGCAAGAGAGTACATTTTCACTCCTTCAGATGAGTAAAACTTCAGCTGCACTTGCAAAATTAGCTAAAGAAAACTTACCGTATATCTCAGTGTTAACTGACCCTACAATGGGTGGTGTTAGTGCATCTTTTGCTACTCTTGGAGATATTATTATAGCAGAACCGGGTGCCTTGATTGGTTTTGCAGGACAGAGAGTTATTGAGCAGACTATTGGTTCAGCTCTTCCTGATGGTTTTCAAAGAGCAGAATTTTTATTAGAAAAAGGTTCTATTGATATGATTGTCAATAGAAATGATCTTAAAAAGACTTTGGCAGATATACTCAGGCTTTTAAAAGTTTAAGATGAGACTCTATGCTCTTTGTGATCAAGAGATGCTTGATAAAAAAAGTATCTCTCTTGAAAAGTTTGTAGATATAGCTAAAAAAAACAGTGCTGAAATCATTCAGTATAGAAATAAAAATGCAGACAATGCTTTTATAAAACTCCAACTAATTAAAATCAGAAAAATATATGATGGCTTTTTAATTGTCAATGATAGATATGAACTTATCGAATTTTGTGATGGTGTTCATATGGGACAAGAAGATATTTTAAATATTGATATAGATAAGCACAAAGCAGTTAAAATTTTAAGAGGTGTTGTAGGCAGAGATAAAATCTTAGGCATATCTACTCATAATGAAAAAGAAGTTTTAGAAGCTAATAAGATGGACTTAAACTATATAGGTTTAGGTGCTTATAAAAATACAACTACAAAAGATGTAGCTGTTGTTCTTGGGGATAAGCTTGATAGTATTGCTTTAAAATCAAAGCACTTTGTTGGTGCTATCGGTGGAGTGAAAAAAGATGATAAATTCAGTAATGTAACTTATCATGTAATTGGTAGTGGATTGTTATAAATTATGAAGATAGATATTATTTCAATAGCAAAAAAAGAGAGGTCAATTTATGACCCTTTATATAAAGAACTTCTAAAAATGAGTTCTCGTTTTGCAAAAATCCAAGATATTGAACTTTTCTCAAAAGATGTAGCAAAATCACACACTATTTCACCAAGTGCCTCTCAGCAAGCATATACAAGGGCTTTAGAACCATACTTAAATGGTGGATTTTGCATAAGTTTACATCCAGATGGAAAATTAATAGACAGTTTTGAATTTAGTAAGCTTTTAAATGATAAAATGTCGGTGAAATTTTTCATAGGTGGAGCTTATGGCTTTGAAGACAGCTTTTTAAAAAGAAGTGATGCTGTTATAAGCTTGGGAAAATTAACTATGAGTCACAAGATAGCAAAAAGTGTTTTGCTAGAGCAGATTTATAGAGGTTTTTCTATTTTAAGTAACCACCCTTACCATAAATGAAAATATATTAAAACTAAGGATCTTAAGTGCAAGAGAGTGAATTAAACTATTTTAAAGAGATTTTAGAGAGTAGAAAAGCACAAATACTTAAAAATATTTCTGGTGTTAGTGAGGAGTTAGATCAACTCAATGCATTAGAGTTAAATGATGAAGGTGATCATGCTGCTGTAAATAACAACTCTATGATAGAAAGTGCAATAGTTCAACAACAAGAACAAGAGTTAAACGAAATTAATGTTACACTTGGCAAAATATCAGCTGGTGAGTACGGTGTATGTGAAATGTGTGAAGATCTTATAGGTTTTCAAAGATTAAAAGTAAAACCACATGCCATATATTGTATAGACTGTAGAGAAATTGTAGAAAAATCTAATTAGATAAAAGGAAGATAGCATGTATATTAAAAGGTACACGATAGCATCATTTATACTGATAGCTTTAGTAGGGTGGTATGTTTTTGCTTATATAACTCAAGATACAATGAGTGTTGACCTGTTTGGTATTGTGTTGCCATCACTCTCTACGGCACTATGGGTTATTGCTCCTTTGATTATTCTTTATATAGCTAGTGTTGTTCATATGTGGTTTTATTCATTTTTAGGGAGTCTTAGCCTTCGTAAATACGAAAAAGATTATGATAAGTTGATTGACTCGATTCTTGAAGCTTATCTTGGTAAAAAAGATAGAAAATTTACTTTTAAAACACCTAGATATAAACTTATAGGTTCACTTGTAGATAACACTACCCTTTTTCCGACTCAACAACTGACAGCAGACAGCGATAATGAAAAAATAAATGCTGTTGTAAAGCTGATAGAAGATATAAAAAATGGTAGTGTTGTTGATCTTAAAAAGTATGCATTAAAACCTACTAATGCTTTGGTTATTCAAAATGAAAGAAATCGTTATAAAAAAGGTGATATAAAAGCAGAAGATATTTTAAATAATTTTGATAAGTATGATCGTAGTCTATGCCAAGAAGTTTATATTGATTTTGCTAAAAAAGCATCTATAAAGTCTATAGAGAAATATAATTCATTTTTAACTAAAGATGCTTTATTTGAGATACTTTCTAGAATTAATAGCGATGAAAATAGTTTAGAAGTTTCTAATGATACACTTATTGCTCTATTTAAAACACTAGAATTAGATAAAAAAGATTATCTTAACATTTCATCTGCTTTGGCTTTAGGAATGGTTCCTGATCAAAGAATAAAACTTTTTGAAACTATAAGTAATGAAAAAGAGGAAGCTATGGATGCTTATCTGTTTACTCTTTTTGATTTAGAAATGTTAGCACCTGCTGATGAAATCTTAGAAACTTCACAGCAAGATGAGTATCTTAATTTTAAGGCTTATCGTGCATTAAAAGAGTGTAATAAGCACTTTAATATAAATCTATTTATTTAAAACATTTTATCTAATCAAAGGAGAGAACACTATAGTATGGTAAAAAATCTCTCTTTTGACAAACCTATCTTCGTTCTGGCTCCTCTTGCCGGATTTACCGACCTGCCATTTAGAAGTGTTGCTAAAAAGTTTGGTGCAGATTTGACTGTAAGCGAGATGCTTAGTTCTAATGCTTTGGTTCATGGTTCTAAAAAAACTTTTCATATGCTAAAAAAATCTCCTCTTGAAGATCCATACTCTGTTCAGATTGCAGGTGCAGAGGTTGATATAGTAAAAAGAGCAGTTGAAGTACTAAATGAACAAGATGGCATAGATATTATTGATCTCAACTGTGGTTGTCCTGTTCCTAAAGTAGTTGGTCATGGCAGTGGTAGTTCACTTTTGCTAGATTTACCTCTTATGGGTGAGATTATAAAAACCATAAAAGAGAGTTCTAACAAAAGTTTAACCAGTGTAAAAATCAGACTTGGTTTTGAGAAAAAAAATCATCTTGATATAGCAAAAATGGTTGAAGATAGTGGAGCTGATTTTTTGGCTGTTCACGGAAGAACTCGCGCAGGTAAGTTTAAAGCAGCAGTTGATTATGATGCTATAAAAGAGATAAAAGAAAATCTTTCTATCCCTGTTATCGCCAATGGTGACATCGACTCTTTTGATAAAGCTAAGTGGGTGCTAGAGCATACTGGAGTAGATGGAGTGATGATTGGACGAGGTGCTGTTGGTGCTCCTTGGATTTTTCACCAGCTTCGTACCGGTTCAAAAGATATTGATAATATGCTTAAACATGATATAATCATGGAACACTTTGATAAAATGATAGAGTTTTACGGTGTTCATGGGGTGCCTATGTTTAGAAAGCACACTCATACCTATTCTAAAGGTTACAGAGGGGCTTCAGTGCTTAGAAATGAAGTAAATCATATTAGTGATGTTTTAGAGTATAGAAGTGTTATAGATGAATTTTTTAAAAATAGTGAGATAATTTCGTAAATGTTAGATATAAGTAACTCAATTAAAATGTTAGATGATAGTGATATATCAGATAATATTTTTCATTATAAATATAATACCAAGCATCTTTTATCTTTAATAAGAAAGGGTATAGATGAAGAAGACCCTGCTTATTTAAGTTCTTATCGTTCTTTTGAGGGAGAGGTTTTTGAAAATTTTATCTATGAAAAGCTTTTAAGATATGCCGAGCAAAGTGATGAAATAGATAAGTTTATATTAAAAGGTTTTCATCAAAATAGGCAAAAAGCCTATGCAAATACACTATCTATTAGTGAAAAAGCACAGATAGTTTACAGAACAAAGAGTAAAGAGATTAGTGAATTTGATGCTATGTTTCTTACTAAAAACAATGAACTATATTTTGTTGAGATGACATTGGTAAAAAATGTTTTAAAACTTAGAAAAAGACTTAGAAAGAAAAAAGCCCTTTTGGAAATAATTTTTCCAAATTATGAGATAAAAGCTCTTATTATATTAAACGAGGGAGCTAGTGGTACAAAGCAGTTTCCTGATTACTGTAAGGTGTGGTTCACAAAAGAGTTTTCAGCAAAAAATGTACTGAAATATATAAAAGACAGTGATGCAAAAAGATTAGAGAGAAAAATAAAAATAAATTCTCCAAAAATGATAGAAGCACATAGCTTGAAACTACACCAATTTAGATATTACAACACTATGTCCTGGATTACAAAAACTTTAAGATCACACAAAAAGCACATCTTGGATATCTATTTTTTAATGAATTATAAAATTCAAAGATACCACGACCTATATAATAAATTTTATATAGGTTATCTCTCTATAGAGGATGCAAAAAAGATACTCAAGTTAGATGAAGATTATGATGAAGGACAAAGGGTAGTTGTAGCAATTGAGAAAAAACACTCTGATGAGATAGTCTTGACTTACTACCTGCAAAAATCTCGTAAAAATCTTCTCTTGTTTTCTTTCGATGACAACGGCGTAATGAGCAGAGAGAAGAAAGATCCTTTTGGGATTACTGTAACTGAGGTCTTTCATATTAATAAAATTATGGATGAAGATTATAAGCTTAATTTAGGCAATATCTCCACCGTAAAAAAGTTACTTAAAGATAGGTTTGAGAGAAGTTATACATCATAAGCGATAGAGGCTGCTCTCTCTTTATATGCTTGTAGAGGTTCTTTTTGCTCACTATTTGGTATTTGTAAAAAATCTTCAAGTTCTTGGTGTCTATTTTGTAAGATAGTTTCAAAATCTTCTTGTGTTACCGGTTTGTTATCTGTGAATTTATCTAGCAAAATATTACTTTTTCCCATAAGTACAAGATAACTTTGATCCATGAAATCTAGCATAACTACACTATTATCACTATCTATATTTTTCTGAAATCTTATGCTTACATTATCATTGGTACTTGGAGGTGATTTTGGATTTTGAGGTTGTTCTGGGCTATTGCTCTCTTTAAATAGCCATGAATTTGTTTTTTTCTGCTGGGTTTTTGGAGTAACTTTTTTCTTAATAAAAAAGAGTATTAAAATTCCGACAATAAGAATTCCAATAACAATATAGTAACTCTGTTGCATATTGTCACTCTTTTTTGTTGGCAGTGATGAGAGCAAACTGTTTTTTGTTAGAGTCTCTTGTTTAGCTTTTGGTGAAGCTACATTGCTAAATCTCAATCTCAATCCATAAGCATCAGAAGTTTTAGAAGCTTTAAGTTTTGTAGATGATGGGACAGAAGCAACTATTTGTGTCTGTCCTGCCATCGGAGTTATATTTAGTGAGTGAAGAAACTTTGATGAAATCTGTTTTGATTTTGATGATTCTATTTGAGCATCTGTAAGTTTTATGATTATTTTTGATTGGGTGGTTTTCTGTTTAATAACTCCATGGTAGGGAGTGTCAAAAGTAATCATAATATCTACTCTATCTGTTCTGTCATAGATGTTGTAGCTTAATATTTTAGAGGCATTAAGAGAAAGAGCAAGGGTTAAAATAAGTAAAAATTTAATCATAATCTCTCTTTTGAGAGGTGGTATAAAACAGCACTTGAATCAAGTATCTCATTTATACGAATCGCAAGATTTTTTTCATAGACCATAACCTCACCTTTTCCTAAAATACGACCATTAACATAGGATTCAACACTCTCTCCTGCAGGTTTTTTAAGGTCTATAATCGAGCCTTTTTCAAGTTTTAGTATCTCAGATATACTTAACTCTGTTTCACCTAAATCTGAGATAAACTCTACTTCCATATCTAAAAGACCGGAGTAATTCATCCATGATAACTCTTTATCTGCATTATAAGGAGGTTCTTCTTCTCCATAAGGGTGTTGGCTTTTCTTTTTCAACTAAGTTCCTTGATTGCGATAATCATCTCATCATCTTCTACTTTTATAACTTTAGCTTGATCATACTCAAAGTCAAAACTGTCTATCTTAAGAAAGTGAGGAGTACCAATGTTGTAAAGATTTATATTTTCTTCCTCGGCAATAACTTTGGCACTTCCAACAATAAGATTTGCAGTCTCTAATGTCATATCTATAAGTGTCTCTTCATCACTATCATCCTCTTCTAAAAAGAGTTTTGAAACCCTCTGCATAAATTTGGAATCCGACGCTATATAGACTCTGAATTTTTGAGCATTATGAGTATCTATATCTATATAAGCAATAAGTGTTCTACTTTTGGCAATATCGTCACTTACTTGATATGGCTCGCGAATTTGGTGAATACAAAAATTTTCAGAGGCTTCTATGATGGTTTTTAACATTTTTACCCTTTTTACTTAAGTTTTATTATACTTCATGAAATCTCAAATGAATATAAAACAGAACAACTCTAAAGGGATTTTTGAGTATAATTCGCAAAAAGTTAGAGGTATTTATGTTTGAGTTGATTTTGCTCGGACTTTTTGTTGGTCTTTTGTCTGGTTTTTTCGGTATTGGTGGTGGTACTATCTCAATTCCACTTCTGCTTTTGTTGGGGTATGAAACAAAAATAGCTATAGGCATATCTGTTGTTCAAATGGTTTTTAGTTCTATCTATGGAAGTTATCTCAACAAGAAAAAAGGAACACTTGATGTGCCAATGGTTTTTACTATTGGTTTAGGTGGATTTCTTGGAGCTCTGCTTAGTGGATATATAACTTCAAGTTTTAGTGATGAGAGTTTAGAGTTTATTTTTTTAAGTTTTGCACTTTTTGCACTTTTTAGGATTTTTTTTAAGAGTAAAGAACAGAGAGATCAAAGAGAAGTCAGTAAAATAGTTCTTCTTTTGATAGGGTTTTTCTTAGGTGCTATGAGTATGACTATAGGTGTAGGTGGTAGTATAATATTGGTTCCCGTTTTAGTTGGTTTTTTGCATGTTCCACTGAAAAAAGCTATTTCGGCAGGGTTGTTTTTTGTGGTGTTTTCCTCTGTGGCAGGTCTGATTTCACATGCCATAATAGGGCATGTGGATTATGAGAGTGGAGCTATTATAGGTATAGCATCTTTAGTGGGCGTATATATTGGTATCTATCTAAAAGATAGAGTAGATGTAGTTTTACAAAAAAGACTATTAGTTGGTTTTTATCTGCTAATAGTTTTGTATTTGACAAGTAGAATATTTTTTTAGAGGATTTATATGAAAAGAAAAGATGTAATAAAAATAACAGGTGCAAGAGAAAATAATTTAAAAAATATAAATTTAACAATTCCTAAAAATGAGTTGGTAGTTATGACTGGTTTGAGTGGTTCTGGTAAATCAACTTTAGCATTTGATACACTCTATGCAGAGGGTCAGAGGCGATATATGGAGTCTCTTTCTTCTTATGCCAGACAATTTTTAGATAGAGTAGGAAAGCCTGATGTAGATAAGATAGAGGGGCTTGCTCCTGCTATTGCGATAGATCAAAAAACGACTTCTAAAAATCCTCGTTCAACTGTTGGGACTATTACAGAGATATATGATTATTTTAGACTTCTTTATGCTCGTGTCGGGATTCAGCACTGTCATAAGTGCGGTAAAGTTATATCTCAAATGAGTGCCTCGGATATTATTGGTGAAGTTGCAAAACTGCCAGAGGGTGCAAAGCTTGTTTTGATGGCTCCTCTTGTTCGTGAAAACAAAGGTGCGTATGCTGATTTGATAGAATCTTTAGTTCATAAAGGCTATGTAAGAGCCATGATAGATGGTGTTATGGTTCGTCTTGATGAAGAGATAGAGCTTTCTAAAACAAAAAAACATACTATTAAAGTAGTAATAGATAGGGTTGTTGTAAAGGCAGAGAATAAAGAGAGAATTGCAGCAGATGTTGAGAAGGCTTTAAAAGAGAGTTATGGTGAGTTGGAGATAGATATACTAAATCATGAGGAACTTGGTTTAAGTAGATCCCAAATCCATTACAGTGAGCATAATGCCTGTTTTGATTGTAAGATAAGTTTTGACCCTCTTGAACCTCTCTCTTTCTCTTTTAACTCACCAAAAGGAGCTTGCCCTGAGTGTGATGGTTTGGGACTTCGTTATGCACTTGACCAAGATAAGATTATAGATATTGATCTACCGATAGAAAAAGGTGCTGTTAAAATAGTTTATGGTTTTAACAAGGGTTACTATTTTACATTTTTAAAAGGGTTCTGTGAGCATAATAAGATTGACATAACAGTTCCATACTCCGAATTAGAAGAGTATCAGAAAAAAGCAATACTTCACGGAAATATAGATGAAGTCACATTTCTTTGGAAGAAACATGAAGTTAAAAGAATCTTTCCTGGAATCATAAGAATCGCTTACGATATGTTTAAGGATGAGAAAGAGTTAAGCGATTATATGAGTGAAAAAGTCTGTAATATTTGCGAATCTCATAGACTAAAAAGAGAGTCTTTAGCTGTAAAAGTAGGGCAAAAAGGTATAGCTGAGCTTTTAGATATGCCAATTGCTAAAACTTATGAGTGGTTTGCAGATGAGAATAATTTCAGATATCTTGATGACCAAAACAGACAAGTTGCAAAGCCTATTTTAAATGAGATTCGAGAGAGACTTTACTTTTTGTATGATGTTGGACTTGGGTATATTACCTTGGGAAGAGATGCTAGAACTATTAGTGGTGGTGAGGCTCAAAGAATTCGTATTGCTTCTCAAATCGGCAGTGGATTGACTGGTGTTATGTATGTTCTTGATGAACCGAGTATAGGGCTTCATGAGAGAGATACCAAAAAACTAATTCGTACTCTTAGAAATTTGCAAGAAAAGGGTAATAGTGTTATTGTCGTTGAACATGACAAAGAGACTATTGAAAATGCTGATTTTATTGTGGATATTGGCAGTGGAGCTGGAAAATTTGGTGGAGAGGTTGTTTTTAGTGGAACTCTGAATAAGCTAAAAAAGGCTAAAACACTTACTGCTGATTATCTTTATGGTAGAAAAAAGATAGAGTATTTTTACAGAAGAGAACAAGATAAATATATAGAGATAAAAAATGTAACTCTTAATAATATTGAGAATCTAAGCGCTAAGATTCCACTAAATAACTTTGTATGTATTACAGGTGTAAGTGGAAGTGGAAAAAGTTCACTAATGCTCCAAACACTTCTGCCAACTGCAAGAGAGCTTCTCAATCATGCAAGAAAAGTAAATAAAGTAGCTGGTGTTGAGATAACAGGCTTAGAGCATGTAGATAAGGTAATCTATCTTGACCAAAGTCCGATAGGCAGAACTCCCCGGTCTAATCCTGCAACATATACCGGTGTTATGGATGAGATTAGAAATCTTTTTTCTCAAACAAAAGAGTCACAGATAAGAGGTTACACTACTTCAAGATTTAGTTTCAATGTTAAGGGTGGCAGATGTGAGAAGTGTCAGGGTGAGGGTGAGATTAAGATAGAGATGCATTTCTTACCGGATATAATGGTTAAGTGCGATACATGCCATGGTAAAAGATATAATCAACAGACTTTAGAAGTTTTTTATAAGGGAAAAACTATAGCCGATATTTTGGCTATGAGTGTGGATGAAGCTTTTGAGTTTTTCAAGCCTATTCCTAAAATTCACCAAAAAATGAAAACACTTGTTGATGTTGGGCTTGGTTATATTACTTTAGGTCAAAATGCAGTTACACTCTCAGGTGGTGAAGCTCAAAGAATTAAATTAAGTAAGGAGTTAAGCCGTAAAGATACCGGAAAAACTCTTTATATCTTAGATGAACCGACAACAGGATTGCATTTTGCAGATGTAGATAGACTTACAAAAGTTCTTCATCATTTTGTGGAGCTTGGAAACTCTGTACTTATTATTGAGCATAACTTAGATATGATTAAAAATGCCGACTGGGTTATAGATATGGGTCCAGAGGGTGGCTCTGGCGGTGGACTTATCATTGCTGAGGGTTCTCCTGAAGAGTTAGCGTTTGGATATGAGAAGAGTGGGAGTTATACAGGCGAATATCTTAAAAAAGAGTTAGCACTGCATAATTAATTTGTGTATAATTACGAAAAAATTCAAAGGTTATTAAATGTCAACATATATTTTTGGTCATACAAATCCTGATAGCGATTCGATTATAGGTGCTATCTCATTAGCATACCTAAAAAATCAACTTGGTGAAGATTGTGTAGCAACTACTCAAGGTGCTATCTCTTGTGAAACTGAGTTTATTTTAAACAAGTTTGATGGAACTGTTCCCAAACTTAAAACTTCTTATGCCCAAGAGAGTGTTTACTTGGTGGATTTTTCTGACTTAGGACAAGCACCTAAGGATATAAAAGAGGCTACAATTCTTGGCATAGTTGATCATCATAAACTTGGTGATTTAACTACTGACACCCCTTTAGAGTGCTGGATTCGTCCTATTGGCTGTACAAATACAATCATAAAAGAGATGTTTGATTATCATGGGGTTGAGATTCCAAGAGATCTGGCTGGGATGATGCTTTGTGCGATTCTTAGTGATACTGTGATTTTTAAATCTCCAACTTGTACCAAAATTGATACAAAAGTTTGTAAAGAGTTGGCAGTAATAGCTGAGATAGAAGATTATAAAGCTCTTGGCATGGAGATGTTTATAGTAAAATCAGCAGTAGACGGTGCAACTGCCCGTGAACTAACAACTCGTGACTATAAAGAGTTTGAAATGAACGGCTCAAAAGTTGGGGTAGGTCAGCTTGAAGTTGTTGATTTGAGTGTTTTTGATGATAAAAAAGAGATGATTTTTGATGATATGCAAAAGTTAAAAGAGGAAGGAGATCTTCATACTGTTTTAATTTTATTAACTGACATCATGAAAGAGGGTTCTCAACTTTTAGTGTTAAGTGATAATGAGTCTAAAATAGAGAGTGCATTTAAGTGCAAACTTCAAGATTCTCAAGTTTGGCTAGATGGTGTTCTTAGTCGTAAAAAACAGGTCATCCCTTTTCTTTTACCACAATTTTAATATAAGGTTCCCATAAGCTTTTAAAAGGATTTTAGAATGTCTAATATATATGAAGGTATGACAAAAACTGCACAAAAAACTCTCTTAGATGAACTTAAGATTAGATGGACTTATACATCAAATGCAATAAAAGGTAATACAATCTCTTTAGGAGAAACTGCTTTTATCATAGAGTACGGCTTGACTATAAAAGGTAAGTCAGTAAGAGAACACAATGAGGTTTTGGGGCATAGTAGAGCCATTGATATTATCTATAAACTTTTAGGTAAAGATGTATTAGAAAAAGATGATATTTTTGAACTTCATACAGCATAGTTATAGATAGTGAATCTCCTATTGGTAATTATAAAGTAGTAGAAAATGGTAGATATATTTTAGATAACAATAATAAAAGAGAGTATCTGGCATATCCATATCCAAATGATATAAAACATCTTATGGATATCTGGTTTAGTGAATTTAGTGATATATCAAAAAAAGAGATTACTCTTGATGAAACTATTAAAAGATATACAAGAAGTCATATAGGATTTACATCTATCCATCCATTTTTTGACGGCAATGGCAGATTGGCAAGACTTTTATCAAATATTTCAATGCTTAAAAATGGCTATCTTCCACTCATAATAAATAATGAAAATAGAGAAGATTATATAAGATTATTGACTCAATATAATATAAATTCAAAACTATTGGATAAAAATTCAAACTCAATCGTAGAAGAAAACGAAGAGTTTGAAAAATTATATCAGTTTTTTATATCAGAGTATCAAAATTCGCAAATACTCTTAGATGAGATAAAAAATCCTAGTTAATATATAGATACCTTTTTATCTTCTTAGTTGGAGTCTTTACAAAAGGTTCTATCTGCTCAACAAACTTAACCATTCTGCAAAAAGATGAGATTTGTGAGTTTACATCTTTTCTCATCTCTTCTAAGAAATTAGCAATATTTTCTTTTACTTGTGCATCTGAGGCATTGTCAGCATTGAACATTTTATCTATGAGTTCGTAGTCTAAGTGAACTCTGGCTATCAGTTTGCCATCTTGTTGCATCATAAGAGAGTCTAAAACAGCTTCATTTTGATTGATTGTAGCTTCAACCTGCTCTGGGTAGATATTTTCCCCACCTGAACCGATAATAACATTTTTGCTTCTTCCACTGATAAACAAAAATCCATCTTCATCTATGTGACCTAAATCTCCAGTTAAAAACCAACCATCTTCCATAACTTCTGCTGTTTTTTCCTCATCTTTATAGTATCCAATCATTACACTTGGAGATTTAGCAATGATTTCACCTTCGCCGGTTTTAGGGTCGGCATCTTTTATCTTTAACTCAACACCTGCCATTGGCAGACCTGCAGATTTTAGTTTAATGGTACTTCCAAGAACCGAACCACTTAGAAGAGGAGCTGTTTCTGTTAAACCGTAACCTACAACAAATGGAAATTCTGCTTCAATGAGAAACTTTTCAACAAATGGAGATACTCCAGCACCACCAACACCAAAAAATCTTAATCTCCCACCGAAAGTTTCTATAAGTTTTTTACCTGCAATTTTATTTAGTTTTTTTCGTATAAAAGGAATTTTATATAGATTTCTTATAAGAAATGAACCTGTAAACTTCGGTAAAACTTTGTTTTTATAGATCTTCTCAATAATAAGTGGAACACTTGCCATCATAGTAGGTCTTACAATAGCAAATGCTTTTAAAAGGACACTTGGAGTTGGTACTTTATCTATGTAGTAAACACTTGCACCATGAAGTATAGGGATGATTAAACCAACTGTACATTCTAGCGTATGCGCTAGTGGCAAGATAGATAAAAAGACATCATCTTTTTTTATACTGACTTGAACATGACCACTCATAGCATTTGTAACTAAGTTTTTGTGAGATAGCATTACACCTTTTGAGTGACCTGTTGTTCCTGAAGTGTAAAGAAGTGCAGCTAAATCGTCTTCATCAGGTTTTGAGATTTTTTTGGATGATTTTGAGATTTTTTCTAAAGAAGCAATACTTTGAGTTAGTTTTGAGATATAGCTTTGATTTGTTAGTTCATTAATTATCTCTAAATCATCAAGTTTTATAACAAATTTTATATCTGATTCTTCGCACTCTTCTATGGTTGATAAGTGTCTCTCTGAAACAAAAACAGCCTTAGCTTCTGAGTGTCTTAAGATATGGTGAACATCAGAGGGGTGAAAGTCTACAAGAACAGGAACAATAACTCCACCGAAGTATGTTACAGCGAAGTAAGCAACAGCCCAATTAGGCATATTCTCACTAAGTAAAACAACTTTATCACCTTTGGATATACCATTTTTCATAAGAAGTTTAACCATGCTTTGAACTTTTTCATTAAGCTCGGAGTAGGTCATAGCCTTTTGAGTAGACTTGCCAAGAACATCTTCATCTGCATATAACTCCACAGATCTGTTAAAAAGGGCAGGTAGTGTAAAGTTTTCTAAGTTTTCATAAGGGTAAGTCATTTATAATCTCTTATTTTAAATTGATTTAGTATTATTATACACTTAAATTACTATATTTCACATGCCAAAAGGTAAAAGATGAGCAGAAGAAGTAAAACTAAACAGCTAAAACGAGACAGAGTAACATATACTACCAAAGATTTTTTACCGACTACAAGAGAAGAGATGGATGAGTTGGGATGGGACTACTGTGATGTTATTCTTGTTAGTGGGGATGCTTATATAGATAGTCCTTTTATAGGTGTTTCTATGGTTGGAAGAATGCTTGAGAGACTTGGTTATAAAGTAGGGATGATAGGTCAGCCTGATGTAAAAAGTCCTGATGATATTATGCGTCTTGGTGAGCCAAAACTTTACTGGGGTGTGAGTGGTGGAAGTGTTGATAGTATGGTTTCAAACTATACAGCAACTAAAAAGTTTAGAAACTCTGATGACTATACACCTGGTGGAAAAAATGATAAAAGACCAGATAGAGCTTTAAGTGTTTATTGTAATCTAATAAGAAGATATTTTAAGGGTACATCTCCTCTTGTTTTGGGTGGAATAGAAGCTAGTTTAAGAAGAGTAAGTCATTATGACTACTGGTCTAATAAGATGAAAAAACCTATTATTTTTGATGCAAAAGCTGACATACTTATCTATGGCATGGGTGAGATTGCATTAGAAGAGCTTACTCGTGCTTTGGCATGTGGAGATGAGTGGAGGGATATTCGAGGGGTTTCTTACATCTCAAAAGAGCCGGTTTATGAGTATATTCAGCTTCCATCACATCAAGAGTGTGTAGATACAAAAGAGAGATATATAGACCTTTTTGATGATTTTTACGATAACAATGACCCCATAACAGCCAAAGGACTTTGTCAGCCGGTAGACAGTCGCTTTCTTATTCAAAATCCTCCCTGTGATTATCTAAATCAAGAAGAGATGGATGCAAACTCAAATCTGCCATTTACAAGAGAGTTGCATCCATACTACGCAAAGATGGGCAAAGTTAAATGTTTGGAGACTATTAAGTTTTCTATAATGACACATCATGGTTGTTGGGGCGAGTGTAACTTCTGTGCTATCGGTGTTCATCAAGGCAGAACTATAAGAACTCGCTCAGAAGAGAATATCGTAGATGAAGCAAAAGAGTTTAACAAGTATAGGGACTACAAAGGTATCATAAGTGATGTTGGAGGACCAACTGCAAATATGTATGGTTATGAGTGTGATAAAAAGCTTAAAAAAGGCACTTGTGATTTTATGAAGTGTGTAGATTCTGATAGACTTTGTAAGACTATGCATGTAAATCATGGTAGAAACATAGAACTTCTTAAAAAAATTCGTGAAGTTGATGGTGTAAGGAAAGCATTTGTAGCATCTGGTGTTAGATATGACCTTATAACAGCGGATAAAGAGCATGGTTACTCATACTTAAGAGAGTTAGTCAATAACCATATATCCGGACAGATGAAGATAGCACCGGAACATACTCAGCAACATGTTCTTGAACTTATGGGAAAACCGGGGAAACAGACGCTTATTGATTTTAAAAAGATGTTTGATAAACTAAATGGAGAGTCCGGTAAAAATCAGTTTTTAACCTATTACCTTATAGCGGCTCATCCCGGATGTAAAGAGAAAGATATGCATGAGTTAAAAAGATTTACAACAGATGAGTTAAAGATGAATCCGGAACAGGCTCAGGTATTTACTCCAACGCCCAGCACCTATTCTGCAGTGATGTACTATACAGAACTAGACCCAAAAACTCGTAAGAAAATCTTTGTTGAGAAAGATACAAAAAGAAAAGAGAAACAGAAACAGATAGTTGTTAAAAAAGATAGTTTTTGCAGTGGATTTGCTTCGTAAATTTAGATGCTAAAGAAAGAATAATGCAAAAATTGTTCCAACTCTTACATTCCTTTCAGTTTTAATACCCTACAATAAAGAAAAATAACTATAAAGTACAAATATGAGAGTAGATAAATTTTTAAACTCGGTAAACATAACAAAGAGACGCTCTGTTGCACAAGATATGATTAGCAACAGGGTCGTTCTTATAAATGGTGTTGTCGCTAAGGCTAGTAAAAATGTTGAGGTTGGCAGTATAGTGACAATCAACTATTTAAATGAAACAAAAAAGTATGAAGTGTTGCAGATTCCTACAACTAAATCAACACCGAAATCTATGCAAGACCAATACATAAAGGAAGTGTCATGACTTATGAAGAGGCAAAAAAATCTTTTAGTTCGCTTTTTGAAGGGGATATGAATGATTCTCAAATGAGAGAGTTTTTGTTAAGTGTTAAGCTTGATGAACGAACATCAGTTGAGTCTATCGCAGCAGCAGCAGAGGTGATGCGTTCACATGCCATAGCTTTGCCAATTTCTGATGAACTTCGCTTGAAATCTATTGATGTTGTTGGAACTGGTGGAGATAAGATAGGTAGTTTTAATATATCTTCAACAGTAGCACTTCTAGTTTCGGCATGTGGATGCTCTGTGGCAAAGCATGGAAGTCGTTCTATAACTTCAAAGTCAGGTAGTGCAGATATGTTTGAAGCTTTGGGTGTTAGACTTGATCTGAGCATAGAGAGTAGTGCTAAACTTTTAGAGGAATCAGGTTTTACTTTTATGTTTGCTCAGAATCATCATCCTGCAATGAGATTTATAGTTCCGGTACGAAAGACTATACCAGAGAAAACTATCTTTAATATTCTTGGACCACTTACAAATCCGGCAGGAGTTCATAAGTCTCTGCTTGGTGTTTTTGATAAGGTTTTTGTAGCAAAAATGGCAGAGGCTCTTAGGGTTAATGGTGCAACTTCTACTATGGTTGTTAGTTCGGCAGAGGGGATGGACGAGATAAGTATAAGTGATGTTACTTATGCTTCACAACTTCGTGATGGAATTGTTCATGAGTTTATCATAGACCCACAAGAGTACGGCATAAATAAAATGCCACTTCAAGCTATAGTGGGTGGAGATGCAAATAAAAATGCAAATATTTTATATGATATTTTTGATACCTCTTCAACTGATGCACAGAGGGATATAGTTCTTTTAAATGCAGCCGCAGCTCTGATGGTTGATGGAATGGCTCGTGATATGCAAGATGGAATAGAAATAGCAAAAGAGGCTATTAGAAAAGGAAAAGCCAAAGAAAAACTGAAACAAATCATTAGTATTTCAAATAAATTATGAAAATTTATAGATTAAAACTAGAAGAACTTCACATTTTAGTGGATGAAATCAGTGAAAATTTTAAAAATGGTGTAGTTATTTTAAGAGGTGACTTGGCATGTGGAAAAACTTCGTTTGTTAAAGCTATGGCAAAAAAGCTTGGCTATTTTGATGATGTAACTTCACCAACTTTTTCTCTTCAGCAGTGTTATGGAGATAAGATATTTCATTATGATATCTATAACCATGGGTTGGAACATTTTATATCTCTGGGTATGCTAGAAGAGTTGGAAAAAGATGGACTTCATTTTATAGAGTGGGGTGATGATAAGCTGATAGAAATTTTAACTTCTGCCGGTTTTGAAGTAGCAACGATAGATATAGAAAAAATTTCAGATAATAGTAGAGAGTATAGAGTATGCATACATTAAAAGCAGTAGAATTAAAGAAAAAGATAAAAGATTTGGAGATAGTAAAGGGGATGAGTTTGGAAGTCTCAAGTGGAGAGGTTGTAGGACTTCTTGGACCAAATGGGGCAGGTAAAACTACTACCTTTTATATGATTTGTGGTCTTGTTGAAGCTAGTGGTGGAGAGGTTTTCTTTGATGGTGAAAATTTATCAAAGATGCCACTTCATCAACGAGCTATAAAAGGCATAGGTTATCTCCCACAAGAAGCATCAATTTTTAAGGATTTAACTGTTGAAGACAACCTGATGGTAGCAGCACAGGTTGGTATAAAAGGTAAAAAAGCCCAAGAAGATAGAATCTTGGAACTTCTTGATATGTTTAATATTGAGCCGATTCGTTACCGTAAGGGTATAAGCCTTAGTGGTGGAGAGCGTCGTCGTGTGGAGATAGCAAGAGCCTTGGTAAATAAGCCAAAATTTCTGCTTCTTGATGAGCCTTTTGCAGGGGTTGATCCCATCGCTGTTAAAGATATTCAAAATGTCATAAAACAGCTTGTTTCTTATGATATTGGAGTTCTTATAACTGACCATAATGTTCGTGAAACTCTGGATGTTTGTGATAGAGCCTATGTTATCAAGGCAGGTGAACTTTTAGCCAGTGGAACAAGCCAAGAGATAGGAGAAAATGCTGCCGTTCGTACTCACTATTTGGGTGAGGAATTTAAACTATAAGCTATGGCAGGATTAAGACAGACTCAGAGTGTAGAAAACAAGCATAAGCTTTCAAACACTCTACGAAATTGGTTGCCGATATTGCACTCAAGTCTAAGTGACTTGGGTGAAGCCATGAATCCGTTTGTGGAGTCAAATCCTGTTGTGGAAGTTGAATCTGGGTATGAGGAGGATTTTGAGAAAAAGATTCCCAGAAAAGTTATAAGTGGGCAAGTCAGCAACTCAAGGACTGAGCAGATAGAAGCTCTAACCATTCAGTACCGTTCACTTCATGATGTTTTAGATGAACAGTTAGAGGCACCACTTTTTCCTACTCCTATTTCTCAAGCTATAGCTCTTTTTGTGGTTGAAAACCTTGATGAAAATGGCTACTATGAGGGTAATAGTGAAAATTTTTGTAAAAAGCATAATATCCACATGCCAGAGTTTGAGAAGATTAGACTGCGTTTTTCTCATGTTGAGCCTGTTGGTATTGGAGCAGTTGATTTGGCAGAATCATTTTTGTTTCAGCTTGATAGTTCAGAGATAAGTGATGAGGCATACTCTTTAGCACTTGAAGTTATAAACAATATGCAAGATATTTATAACTACTCAGATAAAGAACACTTTAGTGAAGTTATGCATGTAGTCTCTGCATTTAAAAATCCTCCAGCCATAGAGTATCAAGAAGAATCAGCCCAAATAGTTCCGGATTTGATGATATTTTTTAATGATGAAGATGAGATAGAAGTTAAGTTAAATGATGCTTATTATCCAACCATACAAATTGATACAAATTACGCAGTAGAGCATGAGTTTATAAGAGAGAAAATTAAAGAAGCAAAGAGTTTAGTAGATGCTCTTGATATGAGAAAAGCAACTCTTTATAAAGTAGGTTTGATGATAGTTGAGTATCAGTATGAGTTCTTTACCGGAGGTTCTATTATGCCCCTGACACTAAAGACTTTAGCAGATGAATTTGGGCATAACCCCTCTACTATTTCAAGAGCCATAGCAAATAAATATATAGCATGTAATAGAGGTGTTTTTGCAATGAAAGAGTTCTTTACAACTGCTATAGATGATGATGTTTCAAACGCTGCTATAAAAGAGTTTTTAGTTGGAGTAGTTAAGCAAGAGAGTCGTGAAAAACCGTTGAGTGATATGAAACTTTTAGGTTTAATTCAAGAGAAATTCAAAGTAAAAATGGTTAGAAGAACTATAGCAAAGTATAGAAAACAGTTAAATATCGCAGGTTCAAGTGAGAGAAAAAAACTTTATCATCTTTCGATATAGGTCTGGTTATGGAAATAAAAGATAGATTAGATTTAGAAGTAACAAAACGAAATAGAGTTGGTGAAATTTCGCAGGAGAAATTAGACCCTATTTTAGTTGCTCATCGATACAAAGACCCTACCATCTCACTTATCTGTGCTTTGTTTGCTTATGGAAATGTAAAGCAGATAGTTAAGTTTTTAGACTCTCTTGATTTTTCATTGTTGCAAAAGAGTGATGAGAAGATAAAAGAGAATCTCTCAAAGCACTACTACAGATTTCAAAAGAGTGAAGATGTCATAGCCCTTTTTATAGCACTAAAAAGATTAAATGAAACAACTTCGTTGGAGGAGGTTTTTAAGAGTGGATATGAAAAAAACCATAATCTAATTGATGGTATAAACTCTCTTATAGAGACTATTGGGGGCTTGTTTGTACATGCTACACAGGGTTATATCTTTCTTGTAGGAAAAGTAACAACAAAAACAAAAGGGGTAGGTGCATTAAAACGCTGGATGATGTTTCTTAGGTGGATGGTCAGAGAAGATAATATAGATATGGGTTTGTGGAGTGGAATTGATAAGGCAGATTTGATTATCCCACTTGATACACATACATTTAATATATCTAAAAAACTAGGACTTTTAAGCAGAAAAACTTATGATTTACAATCTGCCATAGAACTAACTCAGACTCTAAAGAGTTTTGATAAAAATGACCCTTTGAAGTATGATTTTGCTCTTTACAGGATAGGACAAGAGAAGATTTTACTATAAAAACGATATAATTGAAAAAATAATTTAGAAAAATAGTAAGGAGTTTTTATGGAGTGCGAATTTCCATCAGTAAATTCAAATAAAGAAGAGATAAGAGAGATTTTTGGTAGCGTTAAAACTATTGCAGTTGTGGGGTTGTCCCCAAATCCTGAGAAAGATAGTCATATTGTGCCTAAGTATTTGCAAGAGCATGGTTATAAAATAGTACCTATCTATCCAAAAGAAGAGACTATACTTGGTGAAAAAGTTTATCGTTCTCTTTTAGAGATTCCATTTGATGTAGACATGGTAAATATTTTTAGGAAACCTGCAGCTTTGGATGCTGTTGCTGATGCTTGTATCCAAAAGGGCAGTGTAAAAGTATTTTGGGCTCAAAAGGGTATAGTCAATAATGCAGCAGCAGAGAAAGCTAGAGATGCTGGTATGACAGTTGTTCAAAATATGTGTAGTATGGTAGAACACAGACATATGCAAGGGTAATAGTTGTTAGATATAAATAAAATTTACGAAGCTAAAGAACGAATAAAAGATGTTGTTGTAGATACTCCGTTTTCTGCTGCACCATTTTTGAGTGAGGTGTCAGGTTGCGTCGTTTATCTTAAAAAAGAGAACTTACAAGTTACCGGTGCTTTTAAAATTAGAGGCGCTTACAACAAGATAGCTTCTCTTTCAGAGGAGCAAAAATCAGATGGAGTTGTTGCTGCTAGTGCAGGAAATCATGCACAGGGGGTTGCTCTTTCTGCTTCAAAATTTGGTATAAAAGCTGTGATTGTTATGCCCGATTCTACACCTCTTACAAAAGTTAATGGGGTTAAGCATTTTGGTGCAGAAGTCATTCTTAAGGGTGCAAATTATGATGAAGCCTATGCCTATGCTCTCTCTTACGCAGATGAACACTCTCTAACTTTTGTTCATCCTTTTGAAGATGATGTTGTTATGGCAGGGCAGGGAACTGTTGGGCTTGAGATTTTAGAAAAGTGCGAAGATTTAGATGCTGTTGTTGTTCCAGTAGGTGGTGGTGGACTTATCTCTGGTATGGCATGTGCATTTAAAAGTATAAATCCTAATATTGAAGTTATTGGGGTTAGTGCTACCGGCGCTCCTGCTTTTAAAAACTCATTTGATTTGAAAAAAGCAATAGACAGTACAAGTGTAAGAACTATCGCAGATGGAATAGCTGTTCGTGATACTTCACAACTTACCCTCTCTTATGCACTTAAAAGTGTTGATAAAATCATAAGTGTTGATGATGAAGAGATAGCAAGTGCGATACTTTTTCTTTTGGAGAAGCAGAAGCTTGTTGTTGAGGGTGCCGGTGCTGTAGGAGTTGCTGCTCTGATTCATGGAAAACTAGAACATTTAAAGGGTAAAAAAGTAGCAGTTGTTCTTAGTGGTGGTAACATGGATGTTACACTTCTCTCTGTTATTATAGAAAAAGGTCTTCTAAAATCCGGTCGCAAGATGAAACTGACTGTTACTCTTATAGATAAACCGGGTTCACTTATGAGATTTACGGAGATACTCCAAGACTTAAATGCAAATATAGTTCATATAGCTTACGATAGAACTTCTGTGTCACTAGACTACGGTGATGCCAATGTAACAGTGCATGTGGAGACAAAAGGCGAAGAGCATCAAAAAGAGATAGATACTCTCTTAAAAGCAGAGGGATATTTAAGATAGTGATTTTATGAAGCCTTCAAATAAGAAGTTATTTCAACACCCTGTTATATTGGTAAAAATCTTAGAGAGTGGCAATATACTTAGTGTTGATTCTAAAACAACGGTAGCAATTATGGATAAAATAACGCTGAATGTTGTAAATGGCTTTAATGGTAAAATTTTTCATGAAGAGTACAGATCAAGAGTTGTTGATTTTAACAGTGATGCAACTTCTTTTGTGTCGGTAAGTTCCGAGGCAGATAGTTCAAAACTTTTTAATCTTAAAACAAAAAAACTCATCACTAAAGTAACTAGACATCATGGGCATGTAACATGTGTCGGAATTGACCCTTTAAATCGTTATATGTTTTCATGTGGTGAAGATGGCAAGACATTTGCCATGGATATAAATAGTGGGAAACTGGCTTTTACTCTTCCTGTTCATGTTGATGCTATAAATGATATAGTTTTTAGTGACAATGCCAAACTAATCGCAACAGCTAGTTATGATAAAAAAGTTTTG
>JAYELK010000038.1:0-4653 GCA_034717415.1 Campylobacterota bacterium
TAAAGGTTATGAGTTTGGAACTAAAGCTTCAATCGTTACTACAAAAAACAGTGGTATTATTGTAGGTGTGTGCGCACATCAAACAAATATCCATGATAGTAAAACGCTCAAAGAAGTTTTAACAAATGCTACAAATAATAGAACTACACCAATAACTGAAGCCATCTGTGATAGAGGCTACAGAGGCACCAAAGAAGTGACAATAGATAAAGACACAATTGAAATATCAATTCCTGGTACAGTTCTCAAAAGAGACACACCAAAACAAAAAGAAGTTAAACGAGAGAAGTTTAGAAGACGAGCTGCTATTGAACCAATAATAGGACATATGAAATCTGATTATCGGATGGCTAGAAATTATCTAAAAGGCTTTACTGGAGATGAGATAAACCTACTGTTGGCAGCCTCTGCCTTTAATCTTAAAAAGTGGATGAATATCTACTTTTATGCAGTTTTTTTACGAGATATTTCTTTGCTTATGAGAGCTATGGAAGAAATACAAAAAAGTATCCTACTCCTTCAATATTTATTCTTGATGAAAAATCTGTTTGCTAAATAATAAGTGAAATTATTTTAGGATACTTTGGTAAAAGTTGGTTTTTCAGGACTGACTACCTAGGTTGGACTAAACACTTTAAAATGTCGCACCAACAAGTAAGTGCCGATTTATCTTGGCACACATAAAGAAGATTTTAACCAAATAAGGATAAAATTTCACTAATTTAAGAGTAGAAACTTCTAAGAAAAAAGATTTGCTAAAAAATATGACAAAATGCCATATTTTTTAGCAATTAGTAAAAATCTATATATAATTATTCAAAATTTAAAATAAGTGAGCCTCAGATGGATGTAAATAAACAAAAATCATTAGACTTAGCGATGAAGCAGATAGATAAAGCATTTGGTAAGGGTGCTTTAATGAGACTTGGTGATAAAAATATTGAGCCAGTTAAGTCGTTTAGTACAGGTTCTATCGGTTTGGATTTAGCACTGGGTATTGGTGGAGTTCCCCAAGGTCGTGTTGTTGAGATTTATGGACCTGAGAGTTCAGGTAAAACAACTTTAGCACTTCAGATAACGGCAGAGTGTCAAAAAGATGGAGGTGTTTGTGCATTTATAGATGCTGAACATGCTCTTGATGTTGTTTATGCGAAAAATCTTGGGGTAGATGTTGATAATTTGCTTGTTTCTCAACCAGATTATGGTGAACAGGCTTTAGATATTGTTGAGACTATTGCAAGAAGTGGAGCGATTGATTTGATAGTTATCGATTCCGTTGCAGCACTTACTCCAAAGGTTGAGTTAGAGGGTGAGATGACGGATCAGCAAGTAGGTGTTCAAGCTCGTCTTATGTCAAAAGCACTTCGTAAATTAACAGGTGTTTTACATAAAATGAACTGTACTGTTATTTTTATCAATCAACTTCGTATGAAAATAGGCATGATGGGTTATGGTTCTCCAGAAACTACAACTGGTGGAAATGCTCTGAAATTCTACTCTTCTGTTCGTATAGATGTTAGAAGAATTGCATCGCTTAAGCAGGGTGAAAGTCAGATTGGTAACCGTGTCAAAGCAAAAGTTATTAAAAATAAAGTAGCCCCACCATTTCGTCAAGCAGAGTTTGACATAATGTTTGGTGAGGGAATTTCTAAAGAGGGTGAACTTGTTGATTATGGTGTTAAATTAGACATTGTAGATAAAGCAGGTGCGTGGTTCTCTTATGAAGAGACAAAACTTGGTCAAGGTCGTGAAAATGTTAAACAAAAGTTTAAAGATGAACCTGAATTAGCTAAAGAGATAGAAGAAAAAATCAAAGTAGCTATGGGCATAAGTGATGTTATGGTTATGGATACTTCTGAGATACAAGATACAGATGCTTAAATAAGAATCTTAGCTAAATTTAGATAAAATGCCGACAATAATAAATATAAAGGCAAATCAATGTTTATAGATAGTGTAAGTGCGATTGAAGTTATGGATTCTCGTGGTAATCCAACAGTTAAAGCGACAGTAGAGTTAAGTGATGGAACAGTTGAGAGTGCTATTGTACCTTCAGGTGCTAGTACTGGTAAGCGTGAAGCATTAGAGCTTCGTGATGGAGATGCGCGTTACATGGGTAAGGGTGTTTTAAAAGCAGTTGGACATGTAAACAATGAAATTTCTGATGCTTTACTTGGTCAATCACCTTTTAATCAAGCTATCATAGACGCTATTATGAAAGAGATTGATGGAACTGACAACTACGGAAACTTAGGAGCGAATGCTGTTCTTGGTGTTTCTATGGCTGTTGCTCGTGCTGCTGCTAAGTCTCTTGGTATGCCACTTTATCGTTATCTTGGTGGTGCAAATGCTATGACTATTCCTACCCCAATGTTAAACATTATCAACGGTGGTTCACATGCTGATAACTCTGTTGATTTTCAAGAGTATATGATTATTCCAGTAGGTTTTGAAGATTTTAGAGAGGGCTTGAGAGCATCTGCTGAAGTTTATCACAACTTAAAAGCTATTTTAAAAGCTAAAAAACACAATACTGCTTTAGGCGATGAGGGTGGTTTCGCTCCAGATTTAAGCTCAAATGAAGAGCCTATTCAAATTATTTTAGAAGCAATAGAAAAAGCTGGATACAGAGCTGGTGAACAAATGGCAATCGCTTTAGATGTTGCAGCTTCTGAGTTAGTAACTGAGGGTGGATATAGATTAGATTCTGAGAATCGTACGGTGACTTCTGCTGAGTTAGTTGATTATTATGCTGATCTATGTGCTAAGTATCCTATAGTTTCTATCGAAGATGGTCTTAGCGAAGATGATTGGGATGGATTTAAACTAATGACTGAGAAGCTTGGAGAGAAGGTTCAGATTGTTGGAGATGACCTTTTTGTTACAAATGTAAATATTTTAAACGAAGGTATCAACAAAGGTATTGCTAACTCAATCCTTATAAAACCAAATCAAATCGGTTCAGTAAGTGAGACTATGCTTACAGTTCGTTTGGCTCAAAGAAATGGTTATACTTGTGTTATGAGTCACCGTTCAGGTGAGAGTGAAGATGCTTTTATTGCTGATTTTGCTGTAGCGCTTAACTGTGGACAAATTAAAACAGGTTCTTCTGCTCGTGGCGAGAGAACAGCTAAATACAACCGTCTTTTAGAGATAGAGAATGAAGTGGTATATGGTGAGTATTTAGGTTCAAGACTTTTTAACTAAGAAATACTCTTATGAATCAAGAAGAACTTTATGAAGAGATAGATAATACGCAAAGTATTACCCAAAGATATTTGGGACTCTCTTTAACAAAGTTTTTGACTCTTGTTTTCATTGTTTTGGCTTTGGGAATCCATCTTGGGGTTCTGCTTTATGGAACAAATTCTTTAGAGGTTCTCTTTGGTCTTGAAGATTATGAAACTTATCTTCACTCAGAAATCTATAGACTTAAAGATGAAAATGCCCAACTTCAAAAAGAATTTTTTGAACTAAAAGGGATTTCCGCACAATAATTTTGGATAAATGATATAATACCTTAAAAATTAGGGGTGATTTTGGTTAGAGTTTTACTACTGATGTTTTTATTGTTTACAATCTCAGATGCTCGTGAAAATCCTTTTTTTCCTGCACAAGGGGAAAAGGATACCCCTTATACCTCTAATGAAGATAGAAGTTTATCCCCTCTCAAACGAGCAACTATCTCTCTTCCTGATTATGCTAGGGTAATTCAAAAAGTAACTGTAGAATATAAAAGTTTGGATGGATCTGTACAAAGTAAAAGTATAGATTTGGAAAATTCTATTGATTGGCATCTACCTATTTTTATATCTCAAAGCTATACAAATGAAGTTCCACAAACAAAAATAGTGGCAAAAAAGAGAAGTTTTAAAAAAATAGCATCTTTTAAATATGGACTCTTTTATTCATCTGATAAAACTCTTAAAATCACTACAAAAGATAAAATTATTAGAGATTTTTTGTTAGTCAATCCTCATAGAATAGTAGTTGATTTTAAAAGAGACACGAGTCTGAAAACTTACATTAAAGAGAATAAGAATGGTATCTTTACAAAGATAAGAGTAGGAAATCACTCTGGGTATTACAGAGTTGTTGTTGAACTTGACGGTCATTATAGATATAAAAAGAAAAAAACTTCTGATGGCTATATATTTGTTCTACAATGATTTAAAAAAAGAGATATAATATGCTAACAGATGAACTATATAGTGTTGAATTTAAAGATGACAAAAAGGCAATTGTGCATCTAAGTGATGAGAATCATCCCCTATTTAAAGCTCATTTTCCAACTAAGCCTATCTTACCAGGATTTATAAATTTTGAGATAATATCTGATGTTTTTAACATAGAGATAACCACGATAAAAAAAGCTAAATTTCTTAAAACTGTACTACCAAGCCAAAGGTTGATTTATGAAAAAAATGCAAATAAATTTAAAGTTTTTTGTAATAACGAAGAGGTAGCAAACTTTACATTATGAGCATCTGTGTTGTTATTCCTGTTTACAACTCTCCATATATAAGAGTCGCCACGCTTAAATTTAGTTAACAATGATACCAATAGTAACAATTTTGTTGATAATTATTCCAAATTTGAATCCTCTTTAGAGTTGAAATCTTCATCATACTTTTTATTGTTTTTGTAAAGAGA
>JAYELK010000039.1:0-22569 GCA_034717415.1 Campylobacterota bacterium
GATAGAGTCTCAAAAGCGATAATCGAGGCAAAAGAGAAAGAACTTCACATGCTTAACCAGAGTAAAATGGCTCAAATGGGGGAGGTGCTAAGTATGATAGCCCATCAATGGAGACAACCTCTTACTGCTATCTCTGCTACGGCATCATCTATGGAGATAAAAATCGCTTTAGCAAAATTTGATGAAAAATATTTTAGTGAGCATCTTGTAAGCATTCAAGAATATTCACAACACCTAAGTTCAACCATAGATGATTTTAGAAACTTCTTTAAAGATTCAAAAGTTGCCCATAAAACTACTTTTGAGCAAATTATAAAATCTACAATGAGTATTATCAACACATCTTTACAAGACAGAAGCATAACAATTAATATAGAAAACAGCTATATTGAACCTCTATGTATTTATGAAAATGAGTTTAAGCAAGTTGCACTAAACCTCTTTAAAAATGCCGAGGATGCCCTTTTGGAAAATAATATTAAAAATGGCATGATTAAGATTAAAACATATAAAAAAGAACAAAATGCTGTTTTTGAGATCATAGACAATGCCGGTGGTATTAAAGATGAAATAGCAAAACAGATTTTTGACCCTTACTTCTCCACAAAAGATACTAAAAACGGAACAGGACTTGGTCTCTATATGAGCAAAACAATTATCCAAGAACACTGTTTTGGTACACTAGAACATTCAAATACCGAAGATGGTTCTAAATTTACAATAGTAATCGACCCTAACAGGTTTTGTGATGAAGCTAATTTATAATTAAAGATTTATCACTATAATTTTAAAAATTAAAATAGATGAGACTTAATGAGACTTCCTAAAGGTTTTGGTAAAAATTACTTTACACTAGCAGCGATACAAGCCTATATCTCTTTAAAAAAGATAGTAGCATTAAGCACTTCAGTATGTACACTCGATGGTAAACCTCTTCGTTTACAGATAAACTCCCCTCCCTCCTCTTAATCTTTACAATTTATAAACAAAAAAATTATACAAAAGATTGAGGACAATCATGCAAAAAACAATAAAACTATCACTAATATCAGTTGCTCTTTTGAGTTCACTACATGCTCAGGAGGTAGAACTTGAAACCATAACAGTTGTAAGTGCTACCAAGAGTGAACAATCACTAAAAGATTTAACATCAAATGTAAGCATAATTACAAGTGATGAACTTAAAGAGAAGCACTACACAACAGCTATACAAGCATTAAACACTATTGCCGGTATTAGCTACACTAGCAATGGAGGAATTGGAAGTTCAACTTCTCTAAATTTAAGAGGTGCCGGTAACAACAGAACTCTAGTCTTAATAGATGGTGTTAGATACCAAGACCCATCAAACATAAATGGTGCTAGTATTGGGCACTTAATGATTGAAGATATTGAGCAGATAGAGGTTATCAAAGGTGCTCAAAGTGGTATCTGGGGTGCTGATGCCAGTGCCGGTGTTATCAACATCATTACCAAATCAGCCAAAGATGGAACACACGGCAGTGCAAATGTTGAAGCCGGAGGTTTCAATACTAAAAAATATGGTGTTACAGCTTCTCACAAAAATTCAAAATTTGACGCTAAGTTTAGTGCAAATAAAATCACAAGCGACAGCTTTACCAATATGGCTCCAAGAGATGAAGATATTGGGGACTATGAAGATGATGCCTACTCAAATTTAACTCTAAACTTCAAAGCAAACTATTACATCACAGAAAATGCAAAAATCAGTTTGGGAGTAACAAGCATAGATGCTATAAAAGATTATGACACGGCTTCTCCTGATGATGAAACTATGAAGAGTGACATCTCTGATAGACTTTACAATCTAGCATATTCACAAACTTACAATAATCACAACTTCACACTTAAAGTGGAACAGAGCAAGTTTTCAAGAGATGAGATTGGTACTGTTGCTGCATGGGGAATGGAATTTTTAAAAGAATTTGATGGAGAGTATAATAATATAGAATTCAGTGATAATATAAAATACAATGAAAAAGACTTTATCGTATTTGGACTTGGAAGCAGTAGTGATGAAGCAAGTTATATTATGACGGATAACTCAAAAGAAGAAAAAACCAACAGAGATAACTACCTCTATCTTACAAATTCTAACACTCTTAATAAAATCATCTTAACTGAAAGTATTAGATATGATGATTATAATAATTTTGACAGTAAAGCTACGGGAAAACTTGGGATAAAATACAATATAAACAATGATACATTTATAACCTCTAATGTTGGTCTTGCTTATAATGTACCAACTATAACCCAAAAGATTAACCCTTGGGGTAAAGAGAATGATGAACTAAATCCTGAAAACACTACAAGTTTTGACATCTCTGCCGGATATAAAAACTTTAAAGCTACATATTTTTATAATATAGTCACAGACTTAATAGAGTGGTATGATCCAGACGGTTGGGGAGGGATTCCCCCAATCTATAAAAATCTTGACGGTGAGAGTATCTTTAAAGGTATTGAACTTGAATATAGCCAAAATATCACAGACTCTCTCTTAGTCTCACTAAATTACTGCTTACTTAGTGCTAAAGATAAAGATGGTAAAAATCTAGCAAGAAGAGCTGAGGAGACAGCAAAACTTAGTGTTGATTACTATCCGATAGATGCTCTGCATATTGGTGTTTTTGGTGAATATATTGGAAAAAGATATAATGGTAATGATGATGATGGTGAGCAAACAGGAAGATACAACATTGTAAATCTTGTAACTAATTACGATATAAACTCAAATTTTTCTGCTTATGCTAAAGTTGATAATCTTTTTGATACATACTACCAAGTGGTAGATGGTTATGCAACTGCACCACTTAGTGCCTATGTCGGCATGAACGCTAAATTTTAGGAGAATTAAACTCGTTCCCACTCTCCTGAGTGGGAATGCATACAAAATATGAAAACAGTAATTTTAATTTTATTTACTATCATAACTATGAGTGCTAACGAGAGAATCATCTCTCTTAGCCCCTCTATCACAGAGATAGTTTTTGCTCTGAAAAAGGGTGATGATATGGTAGCTACAAGTAGCTATTCACTCTATCCAAAAGAGGCTCAAAAACTTCCTATTATCGGTGGCTATGAAAACCCTTATTTAGAAAAGATTTTAGCCCTTTATCCTACACTTGTAGTTGGACAGTCGTTTAACCAAAGCACTCTGAACAAACTACAAAAATTCAATATAAAAACTTTAACACTAAATCTAAAAACTATACAAAATATTAAAAAATCTATCGCTTTGTTAGCTAAAGAGATAGACTCAAATGAAGATAAAAAACTAATACAAAATATAGAAAGCGCCATAAAAAACGCTCCAAAATCAAAAAAATCTCATAGTGTTATGATAGTTTATGGTTTAAGAGAAGATTTAAGGACAGCTACCTATATAGCGGGACACAACATCTTTTTTGAAGATATTATCTTGGCATGTGGAAACACAAACGCCTATACACAGAGAACTGCCAATCAACCTGTTCTAAGCTATGAAAACATAATTGCACTAAATCCAGACCAGATTATAATCCTACATTCACATGCCACAGAGGGTGGAGTTAATGTTAAAAAAGCACTTCAAAATTGGTACAACCTGCCGACAAATGCTTCAAAAAATTCCAAAATATCCATAGTTGATGAAAACTACCTACATATCCCATCTCATAGAGTTGCCTCAACCATCTCCAGACTTTGCAAGGAGATGAATGATTGAGTTAAAAGCCTTGGCATGTAGCTTTGATAAAAAAATCATCTTACAAGATATATCTCTACAAATCAAAAACCACCTTACTATTCTTGGTGCAAACGGGAGTGGTAAAAGCACCTTGGCAAAAGCTGTTTGTGGGCTTGTTGAGTTTAGTGGAGAAGTTTTTATAGAGTCTAAAAATATCAAGGAGTTATCTCTAACCCAAAGAGCTAAAACTCTCTCCTATATTCCTGCAAAACTTGAGATTTATGACAATTTTATAACTCTTTATGAGTTTGTTCTTCTTGGCAGATTTCCATATAAAAAAAGTTTTTTTGAGTACTCAAAGAGAGATAAAAATATAACCATTCAAACTCTGGAATTTTTAAAAATAGCCCATCTAAAAAATCATACCCTCAACTCTCTAAGTTCAGGAGAACAACAACTCGCACTCATAGCCCAAGCACTTTCGCAGCAGAGCAAAATCATCATCTTTGATGAACCAACTGCCAACCTTGACCCTCATAACTCCAAGATAATTGCCCAACATATCAAAGGACTAAAAGAGTATCATCAAGTCATACTTATTACTCATGATCTGCATCTGGCTTCTTTTGTGGATAGTCATGTCGTTTTTATCAAAGACAAACAAGCTTTCTACTATGAAGAGAGTTTTTTTAACGACTCAACACTTGAAAAACTTTACGGGGTTAAATTTAACTCTTTGGTGCCTAAGTATGATTAGAGTTAGCATGTGGATAATCGGTATCACTGTTTTAACACTCTCACCATTTATCGGTGCTGTAAATCTTGACATATCAGAGATTTTAAACCCAAACTCTTTAACTTCAAAAATCTTTTTTGACCTAAGAGTTCCAAGAGTTTTATTTGCATTTTTTGCAGGGAGTATTTTAGCACTCAGTGGACTTCTGTTTCAAACACTTTTTAGAAATGCACTTATGACACCATATACTTTAGGTATCTCTAGTGGTGCTGTTTTAGGAGCAGGAATAGCTATAAAACTAGGTTTAGGAACTTTTTTGTTTGGTATAGCTGCCATAAGTTTTTTTGGCTTTTTGGGAGCGATATTGACAGTTTTTTTACTTATCTATCTTTCACAGTTTTTAAAATCTCGACAACATGAATCTTTGCTACTTTTAGGGATAGCACTCTCACTTTTTTATACCTCTGCTTTGATGATTATCTTCTATCTTGGTAGTGCAATGCAAAATGATATGCTTATCCGTTTTACTATGGGAAGTCTTTCTATTATAGGTTGGCAAAACCCCTTAATTCTTGGAACTGTTTCGTTTATTCTTTTCTTCTTTATCTACATATATAGATTTGAACTTCAACTGCTAAACATTTCGGATGAGTCAGCAACTCTAAAAGGGATAGACACAAAAAAAGTAACTCTGCTACTTCTCATAGTCTCATCTTTGGGCATAGGAACACTTGTTAGCATAAGTGGACCTATAGGCTTTGTAGGTTTGATAGTTCCTCATATAGTTGCTAAAATTTACCCTTCAACTGTAAATAGAAGAGTTTTAAAAACTGCACTGTTTGGTGGTTTTTTCTTGGTCTTTTGTGACACGATAACAAGAGGTCTTTCTACTCAAAGTGAACTTCCTATCGGCATAGTAACAGCACTAATCGGTGGACCGTTTTTTATATACCTAATCATCTCAAGGAGCAAAAGATGAGTTACAGTTCTTGGTTTGATTCACATGCCATAAAACATAAAAAAATCGTTGATAAACTCTTAGAAAAAAACTATACAAAAGAGCAGATAATCGACTACTTTGATTTTGACAACATGGTGAAAGAAGAGTTTGAATTTTGCCCACTATATAAAGATAACAAAAAGTGCCATGATATGAAATCACTTAACTGCTACCTATGTGCTTGTCCAAACTTTCGCTTTAATGATGATAGCTTAGAAAACTACAACGATTTTAAAATTTTAAGCAAATGTTCTATAAACAATGGCAAAAAATTTGCAGGCAAAGGCGTTATACATCAAGACTGTTCAAGTTGTACAGTTCCTCATCATAAAGCTTTTGTAGAGAAAGTTTTTGATTATGACTGGAAAAAGATTATGAAAAATTGTAGAGTTTAGATGGGTGTAAAAACTTTAATAACGCTGGATGAGGTAAACAAACTTTTTGACTCCTATAATTTTAAAAACTTGAAGCCTACCTCTTCTGGTATCATAGATACAACCTACATAGTCGATAACTTTATCCTAAAAAAATATGAAAGAGATATAAAAACTAAAATAGACGAAGATATAAAACTTCTTAGTGAATTAAAAGCAGTAGGATTGAGTGTTCCCACATGCCAAGATAGAAACGGTGAGTGGTACTTGTATGAAAAACTCCAAGGCGAAGAACCTAACAACATCAAAAGTTATCACATTCAAGCAGTTGCAAGATTTTTGGCAAAGTTTCACTCTTTTACCTATAAAAAATCTTCCAATTCAAACCTAATAGACCAAGATGAAATAACTTCACTTTTAAACTACACAAAATCAAACTTCTTTGGCTACTACAAAAGACTCCAATTTTTAAAAAAATATAATATAAAAAATGATGGTTTGATTCATGGCGATATATTCAAAGACAATACTCTTTTTCTTGACTCAAAAATCGGAGTTTTTGACTTTATAGATTCAGCAGACGGAAGTTTTAATTTTGAGTGTGGTGTTGCTCTTGTTGGCTTTGGTATCAAAAAAAACAGAAACTTCTTTATAAATCTTTTTCTTCATACATACAATCAACATGCTCCAAAAAAGATAGAAAAAAAAGAACTTTTAGAGGGAATGGATATGGCATGTGGATTTTATGCACTAAAAAGAATCTACAGATATAAAAATACAAAAAAAGCGAAGAAGTTAAGTTCCTGCTCATAAAGAACCTCAACTTCAGAAGCTTAAAAAGAGGGCTAATGTGAGGCGAAAATTCGCAGTTGCACTTATTGTGCTTCAAGAGTTTTCAACGAAGCAGTAGCCCTCTTTTTAAACTTCCCTTCGGGCGATAGGTAAATAGCCCTATTGCGTCGTTAGATTTATTTGAATTAGGTAAACTAGTCCTGCATAAATCTGCCTAGCACTAGAGCTATTTACCTATCGCTGAAGTTGGGGTTATTTATGAACAGGAACTTACTATGAAACATGGTGCGAATATCTACAAATATGCAAAAAAAGTGAAGTGTAATTCTTATGACATAGTTGATTTTTCATCAAATATAAACCTCTATAACCAAACACCAAACATAAGAGTAACAAACAATATGTTAGTAAAATATGCCGATAGCAGTTACAAAGATTTAAAGAGAGTAATCTCTCAAAAATATCAGATAAAAAAGAGTCAAATAGCACTTTACAATGGTGCAACTTCTGCTATATTTGAGCTTCTTTCTTACTTGAGATACAAAAGAATATACCTCTATGCACCTCTATATGGAGAGTATGAAAAAGCGATACAAAAAAAGACGAAAATCATTAAGATAAACCGTTTTAAAAATCTATATAAAAAGCCAAAAAAAGATTCAACTGTCATTTTTGTAAACCCATCTACACCTGATGGAAAATATTATGATTTAGAAAAATTATTTAGCATCTGGAGGGAACAAAACTGCACAGTTATCCTAGATGAATCATTTTTGGAGTTCCAAAACCTGAAATCTTTGAGAAATCAAATCAAAACATATAAAAAACTATATATAATCCAATCATTTTCAAAGTTTTATGCTTGTGCAGGTGTAAGAATAGGTGCTATTTTCTCACATAAAACCAATATCAAAAACCTAAAAACCCCTCTTTGGAATCTCTCCTCTTTCGACACTACATTTTTAAGCCAACGACTACAAGATATAGCTTTTAAGAGAAGAACTAAACTACTCCATAAAAAACAAAAAAAAGAACTTTTCAAGATTCTAAAAAACTCCAAACTTTTTAGTAAAATTTACAAAAGCGATACAAACTTTTTTCTTGTAAAATCAAAATGTTCAAAAGAGATTTTCAAACATCTACTAAAACATAAAATCTTAGTTCGTAAATGTGGAAGTTTTGATTTTTTAAATGATAATTACTTAAGGTTTGCAGTTAAAGATAGTTACTCACACACAAGACTAACAAAGGCTTTAAATGAAATCTCTTAGCATCTTCGGTACAAGTAGTGATGCTGGAAAATCTACTCTCTCCTTTGCTATAACTTATCTGCTTCATCACAGAGGTATAAAGGTTGCACCGTTTAAAGCACAAAATGTCTCAAATAACTCTCAAGTAACTGATGAGGGTGGGGAGATTGCTATACCTCAACACTTTGCAGCAGAGGCTATTGGACTTAGAACTTCGCCAAATATGAATCCTATACTTTTAAAATCTGGTTCAAAGTCAAAGGCTCATCTTATTGTAAATGGTAAGAGTGTCGGCAATAAAGATGTTTGGAGTTATTATCGGGATATTGACACGCTAAAACCAGATGCCAAAAGAGCCTTTGAAGAGTTGCAAAAGGATTATGAGTCTATCGTAGCCGAAGGTGCAGGTAGCCCTGTTGAACTTAACTTAATGGAGAAAGATCTTTCAAATATCTACATCGCAAATGAGTTTAACACCAAGATAATTTTAGTTGCCGACATACAAAGAGGTGGAGTTTTTGCTTCTATCTATGGAGTTTATAAACTGCTCCCTAAAAAGCTTCGTAAAAACATTATAGGTGTTGTTGTAAACAAGTTTCAAGGAGATATGACTCTTTTTGATGAGGGTGTTAAAATCATAGAAAAACGATTTGGCATAAAAGTTCTTGGAGTTATTCCTTTTAAGCCTTTTAATCTTGGTTTTGAAGATAGTGAGTCGATTATGAACTATCTCCAAAATACCTCGAAAGCTATTATAAAAGTTGGTGTTATCAAACTTCCACACATTAGTAACTTTACAGACTTTGAGCCTCTTGTCGCTGACAATGAAATCGAGTTATCTTTCATCTCAAATGCCAGTGATATTTCCACATGCCAAGTCATCATCCTACCAGGAAGCAAAAGAGTCATAGATGATTTAGAGTGGCTTAGAAAAAGAGGTTTTGAAGATATATTAAGATCCAAACAAAACACTCTTGTGGCTATTTGTGGTGGTTATGAGATGATGTTTGAAAAGATTTTAGACCCTTGGCTCATAGAATCAGATAAGAAAAAAGTTAAAGGTTTTGAAGTTTTTAATGGTAATGTTATTTTTAAGAAAAAAAAGATAGTAAAAAAAGGATCTTATAACCTCTTTGACACTACAGTAGAAGGCTATGAGATACATAACGGCACTACAAAAAAGATATGCAAAAAAAGAAAAAACATCTATGGAACTTTTGTGCATGGACTCTTTGACAATGATGAGATAAGATATAAAATATTTTCAAAAATCAATCCAAAATATATAGGCTACAACTTTAAAAAGTACAAATCAAAAAGCATAAAAAACTTTGCTTTACATATAGAAAAACATCTAGATATTGACTGCATCATAAAGGCTCTTAATGAGTAATATCTTTATAGCCATTTTTGCCTATCTTATAGATAAAATATTTGGAGAGTTTCGTTTTATAAAACACCCAGTTGTAATAATAGGAGAGATGATAACTTTTTTTGAAGATAGATTTTATAAAAATAGTGTTTTAAGAGGTTTGTTACTTGTTATATCTATCTTAGTTAGTGTTGGATTAGTTTCTACTATACTCAATGGGTGTCTAAACTATCTGCCTCTCCTTTTAAATATCGCCCTATCCTCACTAATAGCTTCAATGTTTATAGCCCACAAAATGCTTTATGACTCTGTGGAAGATATTCTCACAAACCATAACAAAAAAGAGGCTATCTCAATGTTAGTTAGTCGTGATACAGAGTTTATGAGTGAAAGTGACATATACAAAGCTTCCATAGAAACCTATGCAGAAAATCTTAGCGATGGGGTTATCGCACCTCTTTTTTATCTTCTGCTTTTTGGACTTAATGGAATTATCATCTATAAAGCCATAAATACGATGGACTCTATGGTCGGTTATAGATATAAAAAGTATGAGAAGTATGGAAAAGTTGCAGCCATCTTGGATGATATTGCAAACTATATTCCCTCAAGAATAACAGCTATTGTAATCATGCTAATCTCAAAACAAAAACATATCTTTGCTTTTTATAAAGATGGCAAAAAACACGATAGCCCAAATGCAGGTCATCCCATAACAGCTATGGCTCTAGCTCTTGGCGTTAAGCTTGGTGGGGAGACTTACTATTTTGGTAAGTTAAAACATAAACCTTTTTTTGGCATGGGAAGAGAAAATATAACTCAAGATGATGTTAGAAAAGCTTTAAATTTAGGTAAAATTTTAAAAAAGAGAAAACTATGAAAACAAAAAATATTTTTACAGATAAAGAAGATTCACTTCCAAATGGAAAAGCAGATTTTCTACTAGCTGCTAGTGTTACTAAGACTTGTGAGATTGAGGGTATTACTCAAGCTGGGATTCCCGGTAAAATCCCACTAACACCTACACTAGATGCAGAGTTTATAACTACTCAAAAGCTTTTTTCTATGCCCGAACTTGCCGAGACTCCAAGTGGTGTTCCTACTCCTGCTCTTATTACAAGAGCCGTTCACAACTTAAATCCGTTTAGTTCCATAGAGATTTTAGATTTAGGGTTAGAGGTAGTTCCTCAAAATTCTACATGCCATAACTTCGATATATCTCCTTCAAACTCCATAGCTGAGGGTGCAGATATAGATGTTAAAAGTCTGTTTGAAAGAGGTATGGCATGTGGAAAAAACTACGAGTTAAAGGGTAACTATCTTATCTTGGGAGAGAGTACTCCAAGTGGTACAACTACGGCAGCTGCTACGGTTCTGGCTTTGGGTTATGATTGTAGAGATGATTTTTCTTCAAGTTTTTTAGATGTTCCAAATGATGTGAAAAATGAAACAACCACTAAGGCTTTATCACTTCTAAGAGAAGATATGAGCAACTTTGAAAAGCTATCCCTCGTTAGTGATAATATGCTTATCTTCTGTGGGGGATTTTTACTAGAAGCTTCAAGAAGATTTCATGTTGTTTTAGCCGGTGGTACACAGATGGCAGCGTGTTTGTTAGTGGCAGATGCACTTAGAGAAGATATTTTAATGAGAGTTAAAGATGATAATATAACCCTAGCAACTACCCAGTGGGTAGCAAAAGATAAAAACTCTGATATAAAACGACTTCTCTCTCTTCTAAGCTACACTCCACATGCCATATATACGGAGTTTAGTTTTACAAATACTGAGATTCCTATACTTAAAAAGTATGATGATGGAGAGGCAAAAGAGGGAGTTGGTGCTGGTGCGTCTCTGGCTTACGGAGCCACCAACGCACTGAGCAATGAAGCTGTTTTAAATGAGATAGAGGTCATAATGTATGGCATGTAAAGCTCTTTTTATAGGTGGTATCAAAAGTGGAAAAAGCAAAAATGCTGAAATCTACACTCTAAAACACTCAAAAGAAAAACCTATATATCTTGCTACAACTGAGTTCTTTGATGATGAGATGAAAGAGAGAGTAGAGAAACATAAGATTCAAAGAGGCAGTGATTTTGAGACCATAGAAGAATCACTAAAATTATCACAAGCTCTTAAAAACAGAGAGGGTTTTGTGTTAGTTGAGTGTGTTAGCATGTGGATTAACAATATGCTTCATCACAAAAAAAGCGAGAGTGAGATGATAAAAGAGATAGAGGAGATTTCATCTTGGCATCTCCAAACTGTTTGGGTTATAAATGATGTTAGTTGTAGTGTTGTTAGTGATAATACCCTTGTTAGAGAGTTTATAGATATAAATGGACGGATTTCACAACTCTTGGCTTCAAAGTGCCAAGAAGTTTACAACACGGTAGCCGGAGTAAGCGTGAAGATAAAATGAGACTTTTTAAAGCTTTTGCATTGGCATTTAATATGTTAAGTATCATACCATTTTTCAAAATTCACAATTTTTTTAAAGGCATCAACGGCTACTCTGCCATGTTCTACCCTTTAGTCGGTTTCATTTTAGGCTCACTGCTTTGGGTAACTCACTCTCTGCTTCAAGACCACATGCCAAGCACTCATCTCTCAGTTCTTATCTTTGGCATGTGGGTTTCAATAACCGGTGCTCTGCATCTTGATGGCTTTAGCGATACAGTAGATGGACTTTTTGTAAAAAAAGAGAAAGCCTTGGAAGTTATGAAAGATTCTCATATCGGGGGAATGGGAATGATATTTACTTTAGTTTTTTTACTTCTTAAACTATCATCCATCATTCACTTTGAGGCGTTTTATCTTTTGCCTATTATTTTAATGTACTCAAGACTAAATGCAACTCTGGCTATATACTTCTACAGCTATATCAGCAGTGGAGTCGGTAAACTTATAAAAGAAGAACTACGATTAAAACAGCTACTCTTTACTCTTTTTTATTCACTTCTTATCGCTTACTTTTTTACATCTCTAACAGCTTTTATCATCTCTGTTTTAGTTCTACTTATCTGTGCTAAATTTTTTACTACAAGACTGGGTGGACTAACTGGCGATATATATGGTTTTGTTATAGAGGTAAGTGAATTAGTTCTTTTAAACTTTATCATACTTAGTAACTTCTCATGAAAATAACACTCGTTAGACATGCTCAAGTTATAGAAGAGTTTCAAGGCAAATACAATGGTCACATAGATATTCCCCTCTCTTTGGATGGCAAAAAAGATGTAAAAAAGTTAGCTAAAAAACTAAAAGCTGAAAAATTTGATAAAATCTACTGCTCAGATTTGCTTAGAGCAAGGGAGACATTAGATGCTTTTGAGTACAAAATCAAACCTATCTACACCAAAGAACTTCGTGAAAAATCTTGGGGACGGCATGAGGGAAAAAGTTTCCAAGAGATTCAATCCGAGGGGATAGAATATAAAAATTTCAAACAGTGGATAGATGCACTTGATGGTGAAGATATTTTAAGCTACCAGAGAAAAATAAAAAACTATTTTTACAAAACCATTTTTAGGCAAAAACAACAAAATATACTTGTTATTACCCATGCAGGAGTCATTAGAACTATATTAAGTATTGTCAAAAATTGTTCTCTTGAAGAAACATTTATGTTTAAATTACCATATTCATCGCACATAACACTCAATACAGATAAAATATAAGTTCCTGTTCATAAATAACCCCAACTTCAGCGATAGGTAAATAGCTCTAGTGCTAGGCAGATTTATGCAGGACTAGTTTATCTAATCCAAATAAATCTAACGACGCAATAGGGCTATTTACCTATCGCCCGAAGGGAAGCTTAAAAAGAGGGCTACTGCTTCGTTAAAAATCCTTGAAGCACAATAAGTGCAACTGCGAATTTTTGCCTCACATTAGCCCTCTTTTTAAGCTTCTGAAGTTAGGGTTCTTTATGAACAGGAACTTAAAGATACTTTAAAATAACTTGACTATAATACTTCCTCAATTAAATTTATATTTTAGGAACCATCATGCTAACAACCGTAAAATCAAAAGTTATTTTTTCTGTTCTTCTTTTAAGTGTTCTTGGTCTTGTTGGGGTTACATACTACTTGTCATCCACTCTTCATAATCTCTCAAACAAAACAACTAAACAATCACTTAAAATGCTTAGCGAGTCCATCTTTCAAACAATGACTGGAAGTATGATGATGGGTGATGCAACAGTTGTTAATGATGCTTTTAAAGCAGCTAGAAGCATAGAGGGTATAGAGTCACTAAATATTGCTAAATCTAAGGCTGTCTTAGAAGTTTATGCACCTACTGAAAAATTTACTTCTGATAAACTTATACAAGCAGTTTTACTAAATAAAGAGACAAAAGTAATAGAAAAAAATGAAAATTCTCACCATACTATAAGAATGATACGACCTATGATAGCTGAAACAAAATGTATGACTTGTCATTACAACTCAAAAGTTGGAGACTCTCTAGGTGTTTTAGACTTGGTAATATCACTCGATAAAACTGATAGTGATATATCTACAACAGAAAACACACTGCTTATCTTACTAATCATAGGTTCTATCATTTTTGCTATTGGATCTTCTATATTCTTTACTAAAGAAATTTTTTCACCACTCTATGCTCTAAAAAATCGCATCTCTGAACTTATAAGTGGGGATAAAGATCTGACAAAACGCGTAGAACAAAAAAACAAAGATGAGTTTGGAGATACGGCAAAAGAGGTAAATAACTTTATAGAGATGATTCAAACCACTATAAATGAAGTAAAAACTCTAGGAGATCAAAACTCGGCAATCGCTTCAGAGATTGAACTTGCAAGTCGTGTGATTCGTAAAGGTACACAACAAGAGCAAGAGATAGTTACTAAAACAACTCAAAAAGGGGAAGAGGTCAAAGAACTTCTTGTTCAAACTATAGAGGTTGCTGAAAAAACACAAGAGACTGTTGAAGAAGCAAACAATGAACTTAATACTGCTAGAGAATCTCTTAATCAATTAAGCGATGAAGTAAACGCTTTTGTCCAAACAGAAACTGAACTCTCTGAGGAACTCTCTGGACTTAAAAACAATGCAGACCAAGTAAAAGATGTTTTAAATGTTATCAAAGAAGTAGCAGAACAGACAAACCTTCTTGCACTAAATGCTGCCATAGAAGCAGCAAGAGCCGGTGAACATGGACGAGGATTTGCAGTTGTTGCCGATGAAGTAAGAAAACTTGCAGAGAGAACTCAAAAAAGTTTAACAGAGATAGATATAAGTATAAGTACTATTGTTCAGTCTATCAATGATGTAAGCGATAAGATGAATAACAATACAAAAAATATAGAAAATTTAACACATATTTCTAGTGAAGTTGAAGAGAAAATAGATGCAACTTCAGATGCTATATCTACATCAAACAAAGTTGCAAAAGAGTCAAGAGAAGATAGTATAGAGATGTCAAATCGTATTCAAGAAATGATAGATGACATCACAGATGTAGAAACTCTCTCTACTGCTAATGGAACAAGTTCACAAAGTATAGAAAAAGATCTACAAAAATTGGTACAAGTTGCTTCGTCACTTAAAACTACAATAAATGAGTTTAAAAGTTAAGGGTACTCTTAACTATCTTCTAGGGGTTTTCCCCCTACGAGCATTTTTACCGGTGTAGTGCTTTTTAAAACAGGCTTGGCAAATGCTGTATTTTGAATTCATCGGCAGTGGTGCCTGGCAAATTCTACACTTTGCCACAAAATGGCTCTGCTCTAAAGACTCCTCTATAAACTTATTTAAAACACCTCTATATTGTCTAGCTTTTGGCTCATCTAAAAAGTAATCTTTAAAACGATAACTCAACCACAAGTAAAGTGAAATCTCTTTTACCATATCTTCAGCACGAAGCAGTTCATCTGTAGTTTGAGCAAAACTCCCAATCAGAACCGGAGGAGTATAAGAGATTGGCATTTTTCTCTCTAAAGCTACAATGTAACTCTCATAAGCAGATACAATATATGGAGATTTCAGCGTTAGAGGCGCACATGCCAAATGATACTTTGTAGCTATATCTAAATCATAATTGTCTACAATAGTTGCAGCTTCAAGCATATCATCCAAATTTGAAGCGTGAAATGGTCCGTTAAACTTCATATTTTCAACAAAAAATTTAAGTATCACACTAAGCGAGTTCTCTTCTAAAATATTTCCAACAAGCTTGATATGTTCTAAGTTTGCCATCACTTTAAAAGGCATAGTTATACTCTTTGCCTCTTTGTAGAAGTTCTTTTTAACAATCTTTAAAACATCAAATGATAAAGCTCCGACAAAACCCTCTTCATGCAAACCATATCGTCCAGCACGACCGGAGATTTGTGCTACTTCGGAGGGGTGTAGATTTCTCTGTGAGATTCCATCAAACTTCTCTGCTTTAGAAAAAAGTATGGTTTGTATAGGCAGATTCATTCCCATAGCTATGGCATCTGTAGCGATTAAAATCTGTGTCTCTTTTGCTCTAAAGCGTCTAGCCTCTTCTCGTCTAACTTCCGGTGAAAGATTCCCATAGACCACACTGACACTAAAAAAGCGTGAAAAATTCTGCTTTAGTCTTAAAACATCCTTTCTGCTAAAAGCGATAATAGCCGTACCCTCTGTAACATCTCTAACATCTGTTGGAACATCTAAAAGAGTAAGTGGATTTTTTCTCTCAAACTCAACTATTTCAAGCTCTTCACCAAGATACTCTGCCAATGCAATAATAGCCTCTTTTGAGTTTGGTGAACCTGTCATAATCACCTCTTTTGCAGGTGTACCGATAATAGCATTTGCCCATGCCCAACCACGATCTCTGTCATCTATCATCTGAACTTCATCTATCACACAAACATCTACATCAACCTCAAAGTTTAACATCTCAATAGTAGAACTGATGTGCGTTGCATCCTCATTTAGAAGTTGCTCCTCTCCTGTTATAAGCGAAGAGTCTATGCCCTGCTCTTTTAGACTCTCATAACCCTCTAGCGCCAAAAGTCTAAGAGGTGCAAGATAGTATCCCGTATCAGCAAGTTGGAGTTTTTGCATCGCTTGATAGGTCTTTCCACTGTTTGTAGGTCCTATATGTAGAATCAGTTTTCTTCTCATCGACCTTGCCAGTGGAAAAAGGTTTTTAAAATCTCTAATAGTTCTAGCTAAAAGTTCCTGACGCTGTTTTTTTATAAGCTGTTCATGGATATTGTATATAAAAATTCTAGTTGTTTTTCTTGCGATTTTTGGAGTTATTATCAAAGATTTTGGCATCAAATCCAGTAAAAATTCATAGACTTTTAGATGCAGTTGCTCCGGTGTATAGTGAAGGAGGGTAGCATAACCCCCACACTCATCTACAAGTTGTTCCAAATCTAAAAGAAAATGCTTCTCATGCTCTTTTTTTGTACTTTGAAGCACCTCATCAAAACTAAATTCATGTGAAAGCCAAATCTCTTCTAAAAGTCCATCAAGTTCTATGTGAATCTCCAAGATATATGGCACTTGAATATCTGAATATGGGAGAGTAAACTTCTCATTAACTTTAAGAAGTAACTCTTTTTCATGTAACTCTACATCTAAAATATCTAACTTTTTCTCAACTATCTCTTTTAAAATATCTGTGTTTAGAGATGGGTATTTTAAAGTTGTTTTAGGAGGTGAAGAACGGAGTGCTTTTAAAATCTGTTTCTCATCAAGATAGGCATGTGGAGTTTTTATATCTGCTATAAAAGCATCAATGCTCTTTTGCTTTTGTCTGAGTGTAGCTATCTTATCTTCACTGATCTGTTTAACTATATCATCTATCGGTGTAGTTTCTAAATACTCATAACTATATGATTTTGTGCTTAGAGTAAGTATCTTATGAAAAGATTGCCCATAAAGTTCATATTTTAGCGAAGCATTAAACTCTAGGGTATCTTCTATATCAAAACTACCCTCTAAAGCTCTCTCGCATTCCTCTTTTTTCAAATCAAACCGTATATGACGAAGCTTTGACTCCATCTTCTCGATGGTAATCTTCTTACTTCTAACATTCATAAAAGCATCAAAAAGCAGTGCTGCTTCTTCACTACTAACTTCCAACTCTTGTAAAATAGCCTCTATCTTCTGACTTCTGTCTAAGTTTGGCTTTTTTGGTTTATCTGATTTATAAAATTTTCCATCACTTGCAAAAAAGTTTAAAATATCTTGGCGAAACCCACTATCAGCCTCACTCCATAACATTCTAGCACCTTTTAAAAGTACCTCTTTACTATGTTGGATATCATATATCCCAAGAGTAGCAAACATCTCACTAAGTGTCTGGGTACTTACTCTCTCAACCCCAACATCAAAAGGATCATCATCAAAATATTTTCTTATTCTTTGGTTTATCTTTGTATTTTTTTTATTTTTTTTTGACATGTGAAATTGTAGCTTAATATGCTAAAATTCCACTCATGAAACTAAGCGTGTTGCTATCTATACTTTTTATTATTGTTACTACCTTTGCATAAACTCTAAAATAAATAAAAAATACTAATTAGGATAATTATGAAAAAAATATATACCATATATACTATTTTAATGTTGGCATCAATATCTAATGCTCAAATGCTTGATCCAATTACGGTAACAGCAACACAAAATCCTGAATTAAAGGCAGATGAATCGGTACTGCCCGTTGATATTATCACAAGGGATATTATAGAACAAAAAGGTATAACATCATTGCATGAACTGTTTAGTCATACAAGTGGAGTTGATGTAATTACAGCAGGACCCGGTTCCGTTATGCCTATAATTAGGGGGCTTTCTCATGAACAAGTTTTAATTCTTGTTGATGGAGTAAGACTCTCTGATGAAAGACCCGGTGGAAATCATGTTCTTTCTATTGACCCTGCTCAAATAGAGAGAGTAGAAATAGTTAAAGGTCCCGGTTCGGTACTCTATGGTGCCGGAGCAGTTGGTGGAGTTGTAAATTTTATTACTAAAAAAGCACCAAAAGGTAAAACAGAAGAGTTTAAAATTAGTGGAGATGCTGGGGTTGGTTATGAAACTAATAACAACGCCAAAAAACAAACGGTTCAGATAAATGCTAGTTCTAGTGACTTAAATTTTTATGTAGGAGCTATAAATAAAAAAAGTGATAATATAGAAACTCCTGATGAAGAATTAAAGTTTAGTTATTATGACGGCTATACAGTTTGGGGTGGTGGTGATTATAGTAATGGGGATTGGAATACAGAGGTTAATCTTTGGCAGACAAAGGCAGATATAGGTATTGCAGCACCAAGAACTTTTGTAAAGGACTACTATAAAGATGAAACACATACCATGATAAATGGTAAGATTAGTTATAAAAATAGTGGAGCTTTTATAGAAAGATTTGACTTGCAATTAGCTTGGCAAGAACATAATAGACATAGAATCCGTAAAGCAGATACTACAAAACTTGTTGATATAAAAGTAGATAAAGAGACAAAAACTCTTCGTGGTCAATTTATTCTTTTACCAACAAATGAGCATCGTATAACAACTGGTGTTGATATGTTTGATGAGAAGCTGACTTCTACAAGAATTATGGATGGATTTCCTCCTGCAGTAGGAAAGTTTGATGGTGTACCGGTAATGGCTCCATCTTCAAGAACTGCAATAGGTTTATTTGCTCAGGATGAAATAGTTATAAACAATAAACTTAATATAACCCTTGGAGCAAGAGTAGATAGCGTAACAGCTAAAAGTGATGGTGCTAAATCACCTTATTTTTTAACTTCATCTCATTCAGATACAGATACTGCTATAAGTGGGAGTATTGGTGGGATTTATAAGCTAAATGAAGATGCAAAAATTTATGCAAATTTAGGGCGTGCATTTCGAGCTCCTACTATTATAGAGAGATATTATAGTGGACCTCACGATGGACCTGCTCAAGACCAAGGAAATCCAGATCTTGATCCAGAAAAAAGTATAAATTTTGATATTGGTATGAGATTTAAAGGTCAAAACTACAGAACATCTGTTGGAGTTTTTTATAATAAAGTTGATAATATGATTAAAAAAATTCTCACAAACCCTTCTGCTCCAGTATCAGCACAAGTTTATACTTATCAAAATATTTCCGAAGCAGAACTTTATGGAGGAGAATTTGATGGTATATACTATATATCAGATGAGTTTAGTACATTTGGAAATATTACTCTTACAAGAGGAAACGATAAAACAACAGATCATCCACTTACAGCAATTCCTCCTTTAAAAGCCAGATATGGGATCAATTATGAGAGAGAGATAAATAACTACTATCTCTTACTTAAATTATCAGGAGAATCTGCTATGAGACAAGATAGTGTAGGTAAAGGAGAGAAAGAAACACCTGGTTATACAATAGCCAACTTCAGATTACTGCTTTCTCATGACAATGGCTTAAGCACATCTTTAAGTCTTGAAAATATGTTTGATAGAGTAACTTATGATCATCTTTCATATGCTTGGCAGAGTTTAGATTATGCTTCAATAGGAAGAAATCTAAAATTAGATATAAACTATAAGTTTTAAAACTTCCCCACTTTTTGCTATAATCCTAAAAAAGCAAAAAGGGGAAAAGTGGACATATCCAAATTCACAGATGTAGCCTTAATATATATGAGTCAATATGGCTTAAAAATTATAGCTGCTATACTGATTTTTATAGTTGGTAAATGGGCTGTTAAAAAGATAACCGTTATAAGCAAAAAGCCTATGGAAAAAGCAAAAATCGACCAAACTTTGGTAGAATTTTCAGAGAGTATCATCTACTTTATTATGCTTATTATGGTGATTTTAGCTTCATTAAACACACTGGGTATAAATACTACCTCTTTTCTGGCTGTTTTCGGTGCTGCCTCTCTTGCTATTGGCTTAGCACTTAAAGATTCTCTTGCCAACATAGGTGCAGCAGTGCTTATAATCATCTTTAGACCTTTTAAAGTCGGGGACTTTATAGATGCCGGTGGTGCTACGGGAACAGTTGAAGATATTAATCTTTTCTCAACAATCATCTCACCCATAGACAATCGCACCATCATAGTTCCAAACTCTTCTATCATAAGTGGAAATATAACAAACTACTCTAACAAAGCAACTCGTCGCGTTAGTCATGTTTTTGGCATAGGTTATGATGATGATTTAAAACTTGCCAAAGAGACTCTAATGCAAATCATGGAAGATGATAATAGAGTTTTAACTGACCCAAAACCATTTGTAGCCGTTAGTGAACTTGGCGATAGCAGTGTAAATTTTGTTTTTCGTGCATGGGTTAAGAGTGAAGATTACTGGGATGTTCACTTTGATATGCTAGAAAAAGTTAAACTTACATTTGATGAAAAAGGTATCTCTATTCCCTACCCTCAGATGGATGTTCACACAAAAAAATAGAAAATTAAACAAAAGGAAAAATATTTGAAAAAAATTATACTTAGTTCGTTAGTTCTTAGCTCGTTAGTTATGGCAACAGAGTCAGACTTAAAAACAGAAACTCCATTAATCACACATACTGAATTTGGTTATATAGAGACTCAGGGAAATACAGTAACCAAAACTTTCAACCTTGAAGCAAAAATACAAAAGAGTTGGCAGAAGCATATATTTGCACTAACTTTTGATGGGCAATATGCCAGTGATAAAAGCATAGAGACTAAGAACAAATATCTTATTGAGTTAGAGTATGATTATGAGATAACAGATAGATTTGCCTTTGATTATTTAACGGGTTTCAAGCAAGATAAATTTTCAACTTTTAACTATCAGTTTTACACAGGTCCCGGGGTAAAGTACAAAGCTATAAAAGCTAAGAAACATGATTTAAGTCTCGAATCAAATATCCTCTACTCCCAAGATGATATAGCTGATATAAATTATGCTACTGATGGATCAGTTATTGATTATCCAAATCCGGATGACAAATCAACTGCAACAAGAGAGGATGGAGAACTTAAAGACTATGTTTCATTTAGAGTAAAAGCTGTTTATGGTTGGCAGATATTTGAAAATCTAAAGTTTGACCAAGAACTTAGCTATAGAGTAGATTTAGAAGATACAAAGAACTTCTTTGCTTTTTCAAAAACAGCATTTAGCAGTAAATTTACAGATGTTTTCTCAGCAGGTATCAGCTATAAAGTTGATTATGTAAATATGCCATCAACAGATAAAGAGTACACAGACAGAACGCTTACAGCTAACTTGATTATCGACTTTTAGCAAATTTATACAAACTTGTACATGCCATAAGTGCGATAAAAGTCGCACTTAAAAAGAGATAGTTCGGATAAAACTCGTAAATATATCCAGCATACAATGCCCCCACAAAACCACCTAAACCGTAAGTTATACCAGAGAAAAACTGTTGCGCCAGAGATCTGTGTTTATAGAGGTAAAAGAGATAACTAATCGCTGCCGAGTGAAAGAGTGCAAAACTAAGAGCATGCAGACTTTGAGCAAAAAACAGAACTGCCAAGTTTTGAGGGAAAGCAAATAGCAAAAACCATCTTATGGCACTTGCAAATGTCGTTATCTGCAAAATCAAAAGCAGATTTCCACGAAGAAATCTTCCTTGAAAAAAAAGCATAAAAACCTCAACAACAACTCCAAAACTCCAAAGATATATGGTCATATCTAAACTTACACCAAAATCTGTTTCATAGATAGTAAAAAAGTTATAAAAAGCCCCAAAACTAACCTGCATAAGAGTTAAACCAAGCCACAATTCCCAATCATGAAACAGATTAATATCATTTTTTATATCTTCCTCTTTTGTGTTTGAGTGGTGATTATTTTTTACAATTACAAAGGCTACAATAGAGGTTAAAAAAGAAAGAATTAAAAGATAATTAAGAGCAATATCAGCAGAACCTAAAAACTTAACAAGAACAAGTGCAACAAGGATAAAACCTACAGAACCAAACAGCCTTATCTTGCCATATCTCTCTTTGCCGACACACTCTAGTGAGATTACTTCTATATAAGGGAGAGTGAGGCTAAGACCTATACCTAAACCGATATTTGAAAACAAAAGTTTATAAAAACTATCTAGTGAAAAGTAAAAAGAGAGAGAACTTATAAGCATTACGACAAGTGCTACATTAAAGCTTTTTCTATCAAGCTTAAGACCTTTTATAAAAGCAAAAGGGAGCAGAAATCTCACCAATGGTCCGGCCGCAAAAATGATTCCTATCTCACTTGCACTATACCCTACCATAGCCAAAACTTTAGGCATAAAGATGATATAAACACCGATAATGGCAAAATAAAAAAAGTAAAAGATTGATAAAAGTATTGGCATGTAAAGTGACCTTTCGATGAAAGTATATCAAATTTATTGTCATTTATTT
>JAYELK010000040.1:0-4506 GCA_034717415.1 Campylobacterota bacterium
GAACCAAGGGTCTGTTACATTTAGTGCCAATTGAAAAAGTTCTTTAGTGATGGGAAGCTCCGATATTGATTTTAGATTTACATTGTAGCTGATTTTGGATTACCCACACTTTTTTAGAAGGAACCCATAAACATAGTCTCATTTTCAACAAAAACAACAGAATCATCACAACTATTAACTATATCTCTATCATTATCTAAACAATAATCCCAGATGTTAGAAAGTTTTATAATCTCATCAAAAGTTCTACAAAGTGGTTCACTAGATATATTTGCACTTGTAGCTACTATGGGTTTGTCAAACTTTTTTAAGATTAGATGATGAAGTGGAGTGTATGCTAAAAATATTCCTATTTGATTTATATTTGGAGCCACTAAATCGCTGATTTGATTCCATGTCTTAGCAGGGAATAACGGCTTATTTAATTTCTCTAGCAAAACTATTGGTTGTCGATTTGAGTTTAATAGGTTCTCCTCTATTCTATCTATATTTGCTATCTTTTTAGCACTATCTATATCTTTTAGCATAACTGCAAATGGTTTAGATGGTCGCTGTTTTCTCTCTCTTAACAGTTTTAGCGCATTATCATTTGTTCCGTCACAAACTAAGTGATAGCCACCTATCCCTTTTATAGCTACTATATTTCCACATGCCAAGAGTTCTACAACTTTATCCACTTTGTTTGCACATGCCATGATTTTACCACTACTATCTAAAAGTGAGAGTTTCATGCCACATTCGTGACAGCCTATGGGTTGAGCATGGTATCTTCTATCTTTTGGGTTTTCATATTCTGCTTGGCATTTTTGACACATCTCAAATTTAGCCATAGATGTATTTTTTCTATCATAGGGTAGGTTTTTTATGATGCTATATCTTGGTCCACAGCTTACACAGCTTATAAAAGGATAGTTATAGCGTCTGTTATTTTTATCTTCAAGTTCATTTCTACACTCTCTGCACATGCCAATATCTGATGGAATTTCACTTGATAAGTTAGAACTTTTTTTACTCTCTTTTATAACAAAATCATTGAATTTCTGCTCTTTTATTTCAGTTACAGAGATGGAGTCTATCTTACTTAATAGAGGTCTGTTTTGTTCTACAAGAGTTATAAACTCTTGTAGTTTTTCTTTGGGAGTATCAACTACTACTAAAACCCCGTAGCCATTATTTAACACATACCCTTTTAGACTAAGTGAGAGTGCAAGATTATATATAAATGGGCGAAAACCAACCCCCTGAACCACACCTCTTATCTCGATAGAAAAAGTCATAATCTACTCTAACTCCAACTGCATTAAAAACATATCTTCACCATCGGTAATTTTAATATCTATACTCTTACATTTTGGACAAAGGTATTCATTTTTTTCTAACTCACTCTCAACTCCACATGCCATACACTCCACTTTTACCTTTTGAATATTCATAACAAATTCACACCCATCACAGATAGTACCCTCTTTGAAAAGTTCAAAAGCCTCTTTTAAAAGATATGGTTCAACTCCACTCATAACCCCAATCTTCACTACTACTTTTGTGACTTTTGTGGCATTGTTAGAGTTGGCATGTTCTTGACAACTCTCTACTAAAGATTGAACTATTGAGTATTCGTGCATTAGCAGATTCTCGGAAGCAGTTCACCACTTGGCATATCTAAAAATCTCTGTGTTTGCCATGCTGAATTTAAAATAACTCTCTTGGCATGTAGGTTTGTAACCTTACCTATAACCATGGCATGTGGATTAAACTCTTCTAAAATCTTACATGCTAACTCTGAATCTTCCTTTTTTACAGCTAGAACAAAAGTTCCCTCATTTGCCAAACTCATAGCATCAAAACCTAAAATCTCACAAAGCCCCATCACTTCATCGCAGATAGGAATCTTATCTTCATCTATCTCTATGCAAACATCAGAAGCCATTGCCCACTCATTTAAAACAGCACTAAGTCCACCTCTTGTTGCGTCTCTCATTGCTGTTATATTTAGACCGCTATCAAGGAGTTTTTTCACTATCGGATAGAGAGAGGTACAATCACTTTGAAGTTCACTACTAAGTTCAATACCCTCTCTTGAAGCAAATATAGTCGCACCATGAGATCCAATATCACGAGAAACTATGATAACATCATCGGTAGTTATGGCATGTGAACTAATCCCACTAGATAAAACTTCACCAATACCAGTAGTATTTATAAAGATTTTATCAACACTTCCACGAGGTACCACCTTGGTATCACCACTCACAACTATAGCACCATTTATCTCTAGTTCTTTTTGCATGGATTCGACTATCTTTTGGAGTTCATCTATACTAAAACCCTCTTCTATAATCACACTACAAGTAAGATACTTAGGCTTAGCACCCATCATGGCTAAATCATTACAAGTTCCACAAACAGCAAGTTTTCCGATATCTGCACCTGCAAAAAACAGAGGCGATACCGTAAAACTATCAGTAGAAAAAGCAAGTTTTCCATCTTCAATGATTGCAGCATCTTCACTTTTTTGGAGTGTCTCATTTTCAAAAGCTTTATAAAAAACTTTTGAAATCAGTTCACTATTTTCTAAACCACCATTTCCATGTGAGAGTTTGATTTTAAGCATCTAAAATCTTTTTACCAAAAAGTTCTGCTTTTTTAGGTTCAGTTCTATCCCAGCTTACAAACTCCCTTTTTAAAACTCTTTTATAAAAAGTATCTAAGAGTTTTTTATCTTTTTCATTTAGTTTATCTATGATTATTCGTCCACCAAACTTTTCATTTAGTAGTGGCTTTTTATCTAGTGAGGCATGAAACTTAGTGAAATATTGTTCTATTCTCTCATCACCTTTTAGATCTTTACCAGTAGTTCCACAAAGTATAAATGAAGCAACTATTTTGTCTTTTAACTCTGCTTTATACTCTTTTAAAAACTTCAACATATCTTTATGAACACCATCTATCCAAACACCCGAACCTAAGATAAAAAGGTCATATTCTTTTACAGTTTTTGAAAAGGAAATATCTTCTATATTTAACAAATCAATATCTCTATTTATACCATTTGCAATCCACTCTGCTGTATCTTTTGTAGCACCATATCTAGTAGCATAGACAAGAGCAACTTTTTTATCTTTATCTTGAACTAATGGCTCTAGAGAACACCCAAAACTAAACGCTCCGATAGTTACTAAAGTTACACTACTGCTTAGCTTTAAAAAATCTCTACGAGTTTTACTCATAACATCTCTTTGTGCTTTTTTGGGTAATCAAATGAGATTAGTTTTGCATTTTTTGCACATATTTCCGACCATCTATTACAAGCAAACTCAATCTCAACAACTCCACATGTCACAATATTTTCATTAAAATGAGCATAATGTCCAGCTAAAATATTTAGTTCTGGATTATGTCCAATTAAAAATGCTATATCGTTGTCGTTATCAATCTTTCTTAACATAGCATGCAGTTTCACCGTACTCTCTTCATAAATAGCTTTTTTATAGACTATATCTTTAAGATATTTCACCTTTTTAGCAATAATCTTTGCTGTACTTTTTGCCCTAAGTGCTGGACTAGAGATAATAATATCTGGTACTACATTTTTATCTTTTAATATAGTTCCCATAAAGGGTGCATTTAACTTACCCCGTTTATTTAAAGGTCTATCAAAATCATCCAAGCTTGAATCTTTCCAACTAGATTTTGCATGTCTGATTATATATAACTTTTTCATCTTTTAACCTACCTTAACCATATCAAGATACAACTATTCAACCCTAGCCCAAGGGATTTTTCGTAAAAATTTTAAACATCTTTGAGTTTTACACCATGAAGTGTATTGTTTCTGTTTTTTTCTTGTTCACTCATTTTCAGCCTTTATTTGATTTTCCAAAATTTCTATAACTTTTTTATAATTGTCTTCATCAGCATAAAAATACTCTTCTAATAGAGGTTTGATTTTATACTCCATTACAAACTCTAAATCTTCTTGATTTTGTATCTTCATAAAATAGCTGTGCCCTAACATATAATCTTCACTTAGCTTCTCTGCTATAAAATTGTTTAACTTATTAAAAACTTCTTTGGCATGTGGAAATATAATTAGTTCTTCATTTGGCTTCATTTTCAAAAATGTAAATCTTCTTCTAAGTGCTATATCAATAGTAGCAATAGATTTATCAGTAGAATTCATTGTAGAGATAATATAAAGGTTTGATGGCACTCTAAACTTCTCTTTTGAATATGGAAGTGTCACTTCATAAACATCTCTTTTATCTTCTTCTATAAGGGTAATTAGTTCTCCAAATATTTTAGAGATATTTCCTCTGTTTATTTCGTCTATTACTATGTAGAAGTTTTTTTGTTCAACTTGTTCTACTTTCTTTTCTTTACTCCAAATAATTCCATACCAAATTAGACAACAAGCTGTATTGCTCTATAATTAGGTACTTACAAGCGAAAAAGCTACACTCATAACTTTCACCTAACGGGTGTAACTTTTTCCAACACGAGAAGAAT
>JAYELK010000041.1:0-4464 GCA_034717415.1 Campylobacterota bacterium
ATTAATGACGAAAAAATATGACAAACTCTTGACTATATTCGTCAAAAAGTAGTATAATGACGATGAAATTCAATAATATGAGAGGTTTTGTCGTTAAAATGGTAGTTGCTTATATACGCCCAGATAAATATTTTGATGCTGCTCATGATCAACTGCAACTGATAAATTCATATGCTATTTCACATAATCTTGTTATTGATGATGAATTTGTTGATCAAACTTCACAAAATAAAAGACTTCAAGAACGCATGAATGTTACTAAATACTTTGAAGGTAAAGTTGGTGCTACGCTTTTAGTTTATGATGTGTGGGTACTTAGCACCAATATGGAAGACCTTATTCAGATGTTTAGCTGTCTCTTGAAAAATGATTTTAAGGTACACTTTATTAAACAGTCTGTTATAGTATCTTCTCAAAGTAGTGCGATGCTTCTGTTTGGTTTCTTAGATCAACTTCGTCAAAAAATGCAAAATGAATCAAAAAGAGTGATTGGACGACCAAAGGGAAGTAAATCAAACTCTAAATTTGATAAATATATAAATGAGATTATTTTATATATAAAAGAGAAAAAGAGTGTTAGTGAAATGGCACGACTTTTAGGTGTTAGCAGAAGTTCACTAAAAGATTATATAGAGTCTCGTGAACTTAAAGAGGTTGCTTTTGGTTCATTGCTACCTAAATCAGCTAAAGATGCAGAGGAGCAACTGATAAGTATGATTAGTTGCCCAAAATAATTTTAAATTTACAAAAGGAGATAAAAAAATGAGTGAAAAGACAAAAGGTATAAAAATACCGACACCATGGAGAATTAAACGATATTATTTTTATATAATAATTACGGCAATATCTCTGATTTTACCTTGGATACAGATAGATGGAAATCACTTTTTCCTACTAAGTTTTGATAAGCTAAAACTACACCTTGCTTTTGTTCAGTTTGATATGCAAGAGTTATATTTAATGCCATTCTTATTGATGCTAATGTTCTTAGGAATCTTTGGTATGACTGCTATGGGTGGTCGTGTTTTCTGTGGTTGGGTATGTCCTCAGACTGTTTTTCGTGTAATTTATCGTGACTTGATTGAAACAAAACTTTTAGGTCTTCGCAGTCGTATTAAAAACAAACAAAAAGAACCAGATATGTCAAAGGCAGAAAATAAGATTAAAAAAGCTATAGCTATTTTAATCTGGACTCTTTTAGCTTTTGTAGCAGGTGCAGATTTTTTATGGTACTTTGTTCCACCAGAAGACTTCTTTGAGTATTTAACTGATTTTAACAACCATTGGATTACCTTTGGTACAGTTATCGGTATCGCGGTCTTCTTAATTTATGACATTGTTTTCTTAAAAGAGGATTTCTGTATATATGTTTGTCCTTACTCTCGTATTCAATCAGTTTTATATGATGAGCATACGGTTATGGCTCTTTATGATATGCACAGAGGTGGAGATATTTATGAGGAAGATACAAAACTATACTCTAAACAAAAAGAGATTGTAGCAGCCCAGCCACATGCTGAGTGTACGGCATGTGAAAGTTGTGTAACTGTTTGTCCGACTCATATAGATATTCGTAAGGGTCTTCAGTTAGATTGTATTAACTGTTTAGAGTGTGTTGATGCCTGTACAACTGTTATGGGTAAACTTGGTAAAAAATCTCTAGTAACTTGGTCTAGTGATTATGAGATTGTTGATCAAAAAGGTAAGACAAAATACTTCCGTCCTAAAACTTTAGGATATATGATATTGCTAGTAGGTTTGATGGCGATGCTTGCATATATGAGTACAACAAAAGAGTATATGCTTTTAAACATCAACAAAGAGACTCGTCTTTACTCTACTAAAGTGATGCCTGACGGTAAAATTAGAGTAGAGAATGCTTATAAGTTCTTGCTCCAAAATACTCAAAATGAAGAGATGAAGTTTTTCTTTGAAATCATTCCTCCAAAAGGTATGGAAGGTAAGATTGTTATTGCTAAACCAAATAAACCGTTTACTGTAGTCCCAAGTGTTAAAAAGAAAAAAATTGTTGTTCTTAAAACTACTGAAGTCTTAGTAGATGATGATAGAAAAGATACAATTATTCCTATCACGATTAGAGCCTATGCTTTAGGTCATGAAGATAAAATTGTGGTCTTTAGAGATACTACTTTTATTTTTCCAAAAGCAGGGATTCTTAAAAAAGCTAAATAATTAGAGCCTAGCATCTGCTGGGTTTTAATCTAATAAACTCTTAAAACATAATAGGATAAACTTCAAAGATTAAATTTTTGGAGTCTATTTTGTTGAAAAAAATTATATTTTATACTTTTCTTCTATATACCCTTTTTGGGTTTATAGTCCTTCCATATATCTTAAAATCACAAATAGTTGAAATAGTTTAAAAAGAGACTAATAGTAAAATCACGATAGAGAACATATATTTTAATCCTTTTATATTTAATTTAAAAATTTCAGGAGTTGAGTTAAACTCTTTAAAAGATGAGCATCTATTAACTTTGGAATCTATAAGTTTAGATGTTGAACTTTACTCTCTCTTTAAGTCTGCTATTCATTTGAAAAACTTTATTTTAGAAAAACCGGAAATTTCTTTAGTCTATAACAGAGATAAAACACTAAATCTAGCATCTATAATTAAATCTGACAGCCAAAAACCAAAAGATGAAAAAACTCAAGAGAGTAAAGTTCCAAGAATTATTTTGGATAGAGTTGCCATCATTGAGGGTATTATAAATTATGAGGACTATACACAAAAGAGTAAGTTTGATTTTTCATTTCATGATATAGGTTTTGAGTTAAAAGATATTGATACAAATGATTTTAATACAAGCAGTGCCAATTTAAGATTTTACTCTTCGCTGGGTGATGGTGGATTTGTTGATCTTAGGAGTGAAGTTCTTGGTTTTAAACCTCTTATAGTTAAGGGCAGTTTAGATTTTGAAGCTAGTAAACTATATACGCAATGGAGATATTTACAAGATAGTCTTAACCTTGAAGTTGCAGATGGAAAGATCGCTTTTTCTACTAACTATTATGTTAATTTAGATGACTTAAACTCTACAGTTATAGATGAACTTACTCTCTCTTTAGCGGGTTTAAGAGTTAAGCCAAAGCATGGGTATAAGGATGTACTGAACCTCGATTCTTTAAGAGCAGAGGGTGTAACAATCAAACCTATGCTCCAAGATCTGCATGTGGAAAATATATCTTTAGATGTTCTTCATCTTAAAGCAAAAAGAGACTCTAAAGGTCAGATAGACTGGTTAGAGTATATTAAAAGCAGTAGCGAAGCAGTTGATGAAAATATTACCATGGCAGAGAAAGAGTCTATCTCGGAGCCATGGCTCGTGGAGATAGACGATATTGCATTACAAAAAATAAAAGTTGATTTTTATGATAAAGGTGTAACCCCATCTGTAGATACAAGCGTTAATGAGTTTAATCTCTATTTGCAAAATATTACTTTAGCAGGAGAAAAACCACTGCTTTATCAGATGAATATGAGGATTAATGATAGGCTTAATTGTTCTTCAAGTGGTGATATTGTCCATAAAGAGTTAAGAGTGAATACCTACTCTAAATGTAGTGGATTGGATCTTGTTCATTATAGACCATATATAGATACGGCAGCCAAAAAAGCATTGAAAGTTTATGATTTGAATCTAAAAAGTGCAAAAGCTGCTTTTGACGTTAATGCTAGTTTATCTAAGGAGAAAGAGCAGATAGTTGTAGCTGTAAGTGAAGCTAACTTAAATCTTACTAATTTTGCTTTAAATAAAAAAAGTACAAAAGAAAATCTACTTAATTTTAGCAGTTTTGATCTAAATAGTGTTACTCTCAATACAAAAACAAAAGATGTATTGGTTGAAAAAGTATCTCTTAACGGTCTAGATATTATGGGTAAACGACTAAAAGACGGGACCATAAATATGCAAAATTTAGTAGTTCCACATGCCAAGAAGAGTGTGAAAAAAACCAAGACTAAAAAAGAGGATGAATATAGAGTTCTTTTAAAACATTTTGCACTTAATTTGGCAAAAGTTACTTTTGACGATAGGGTTTTATCTCCAAGTGTTAAGAGTAAAATTGATAAATTTAATTTCAATGCTTATAACATAGATTCAAAAGAAAAAAGCTGGTTAAATTATGATTTTAGGCTTAGAGTTAATGGCTTAGGGCATGTGAAATCAAAAGGAAAGCTTAGACATACTCCACTAAAACAAAAAGGTGCGTTTGAGCTACAAAGAGTGACTTTAAAGGAGCTTACTCCATATATAAAACAAAGTGCATTCGTGAGTGTTGATGATGGCTATTTAAGTCTTAAAAGTAAAACAGAGTATGCACTGTCTAAGAATAGTCCAGATTTGAAGGTTGATGGTTCACTAAAGCTTGAAGAGTTTTTTCTAAGTGACTCAAGAGATAAAACACCTCTTCTCTCTTTTAGTGAAGTTGGTCTGAAATCTT
>JAYELK010000042.1:0-4454 GCA_034717415.1 Campylobacterota bacterium
CATAGTGTGATTATACTATAATAACCGAAATAGGAGTCTGTAATGCAAAAACTATTTAATGAGGTCGGAAGTCTGGATGTTAGATGCTACGAAGAGTTTGGACTAAGTGAAGATATTTTAATGGAACATGCTGCTGATGGAATGGCTGATTTTATTAGGGCAAACTTTGCAAAAAATTCTAAAGTAGTAGTGGCATGTGGAAGTGGTAATAACGGAGCTGATGGTATAGCTTTGGCAAGGCTTCTGCATGGTGATTTTGATCTAACTATCTTTTATGTAAAAGAACCAAAGTCTGCTATGGCGATATTGCAAGATAAAAGAGCGAAGAATATCTCCGTTTCTACATGCCATGAAGTGACTGATTGTGATGTTTTAGTAGATGCCATAGTTGGGACAGGTTTTAGTGGCGAGTTTGATAAAAATATAACTCTTATTATAGAAAAAATGAACTCCCTAAAAGCTTATAAAATTGCTTGTGATGTGCCAAGTGGTTATAGATTTTATGCCGATACAACTCTTACTATGGGTGCGTTGAAAAGAGATATGTTTTTGGATGCTCATAAGGAGTTTGTAGGAGAGATAAAAGTTTTGGATTTGGGAGTTTCAAGTAATATTTATGAGAGTGAAACTAACTGGAATCTTCTTGATTTAGAGGATTTAAAACTTCCAACAAGAGAGAAAAAAGATTCCCACAAAGGAAGTTACGGGCATTTAGCCTTGGCATGTGGAAGTAAACGAGGAGCGAGTATCTTAAGTGCTAAAGCTGCTCTGCGTTTTGGAGTTGGTTTGGTTACTCTGGTTGGTTATGAAGATGAAACAGTTCCTCATGCCATAATGTATAGTCATGAATTGCCAAAAAACACAACAGCTTTGGCATGTGGGATGGGTTTGGGAGATGAGTTTAGTAAGATAGAGATGACTAAATTTTTAGATAATTCTTTGCCTATTATTTGTGATGCAGATATTTTTCACATGCCAATAGTTTTGGAGATTTTAAAAAGAGAAAATATCGTTTTAACTCCACATGCCAAAGAGTTTGTTGCACTTTTAAAGCGAACTAAACTTGCAGATATTTCAGTTGATACTTTGCAAAAAAACCGTTTTAAATATGTAGAGATGTTTTGTTCCAAATTTTCGCGAGCCACACTTCTTTTAAAAGGTGCTAATGTTATCTTGGCATGTGGAGATGATTTTTATATAAATCCACATGGCAGTTCAGTTTTAGCAAAAGGTGGTAGTGGTGATGTTTTAAGTGGTTTGGTTGGAGCATTGTTGGCTCAAGGATACTCGCCACTAGATTCGGCGATAAATGCTTCTCTTGCTCATACAAAATTGGCTAGTGAGTTTGAAGGTGCTGATTTTTCACTTACTCCGGACAATTTGATAGACGGGATTAGTAAATTATAAGATAGCTTATGATATAAATCAAATAATTATTATATAGGAATACTCAAATGGATAACATTTTAAAAATCGGAAAGTACGAATTAGGTTCTCGTCTAATTGTAGGTAGTGGAAAGTATGATTCTTTTGAAACTACAAAAGAAGCAACTTTAGCAAGTGGGAGTGAACTTATCACTGTTGCAGTTCGTCGTCTGAATATTACAGACCCAGACAAAGAAAATCTAAGAGATACTTTTGCTGGAACAAATGTAAAATTTTTACCAAACTCTGCAGGGTGTGTTACTGCTGAGGAAGCTATTACAACTTTTAGACTTACACGCGAGGCAACGGGGATTGATTTGATTAAACTCGAAGTTATTGGCGATACTCAAAAGACTCTTTACCCTGATGTGCTAGAAACTATTAAGGCATGTGAAGTTTTGGCTAAAGATGGTTTTACTATTATGGCTTATACTTCTGATGACCCGATTATGGCTAAAAGACTTGAAGATGCTGGCGCACATGCCATAATGCCTCTTGCTGCTCCTATTGGAAGTGGTTTAGGTATTCAAAACCCTTACAATGTTGTATTTGTTCGTGAAGCTGTAAGTCTTCCTGTAATTGTTGATGCAGGAATCGGTTGTGCAAGTGACGCTGCTTACGCAATGGAACTAGGTGCTGATGGTGTTTTAACCAATACTGCTATCGCTCAAGCACAAGACCCAATGATAATGGCTGAGGCAATGAAACATGCAGTTAGAGCAGGTCGTATGAGTTATTTAGCAGGAAGAATCCCTAAAAAACCTTATGCAACTGCATCAAGTCCAGTTAATGGAATGATACAGTTTTGATAGTCTGTAAAAGAGTTAAATAAAAGTTTTTTAGCTTTTATCAAATCAAACCGTAAAACCACCTTTTTTAAGGGGTGGATATAAGGTTTAAAAGCTTTAGCTTTTTAGTGTGGTGTGTCTTGTTGTTGAATATATTGCTTAACAATTTCAAGTGGTGATTTTAGGTTAATTCCTTCTCTTTTAATAATGTCCTTGCATTTTTGTTCTACTGTTTTCATTATAAAATTCCTATAAGAGAAAGCATAACTATAAACATAGCTATCGGAGTGATATAACGAAGAGAGAAATACCACACTTCAAAAGCAAGCCCGAGTTGAGGTTTCATTATGGATGCTATTCTCTGTTTCTCTATAACAAAGCCGACAAAGATAGCCATAATCAAACCACCAAGAGGAAGCATAATCGCTGCTGTTATATGGTCAATCCAGTCAAAAAAGTTTTTATCCCCAAAAGTTAGAACCTCTCTGTAAGCATCTATATTTGATAGTAGGGCAATGATACCTATGAGGTAAAAAAACAGACCCATAGAGATAGAAGCTTTTAGTCTAGTCCAACTAAATCTATCCACAAAGTATTGAACCATAGGTTCAACTAAAGAGACAGAAGAGGTAAGACCGGCAAAAGCAAGGGCGATGAAAAACAGAACTGCAAAGATATTTCCAATAATTCCCATCTCATAAAAAGCTGCCGGAAGTGAGATAAAAACTAAACCTGGACCTTTCGCCGGACCCGAACCATACTGATATAGAAATGTAAAGAGCATAAGTCCTGCCACTATGGCGATAGAAGTATCTAAAAATACAACCCAAAAAGCATTTTTAACAAGGTTGGAGTTTTTCTCCATAGAAGCTGAGTAGGTCATGATAGCACCCATACCAAGAGAGAGTGTGAAAAAAGCGTGTCCAACAGCTGTGACAAAAGCATCAGAATCTATCTTAGACCAGTCAGGTGAAAACATAAATTCAACAGCTTGTGAAAAAGCATCAAGAGTAGTAGCATAAGCAAACATACACATAAGAATAATCATAAGAGTTGGCATTAAGATCATATTTATCTTTTCGATACCACCTTTAATCCCTTTTGTTAAAATATATGTAATCCAAACAAAGGCAGTAGTATGATAAAAGAGTTGAGTCCAAAAACTTGTATGAAGCATGGTAGTAAAAGTCTCTTCAGCTTCTTTTACAGTCGTAGGTAAGTTAAATATAGAAGTTACTATATAGTGAAAAATCCAACCAATAACAACAGAGTAAAATATCATAATGAAAAGACCGGCAAGACCTTGAAAACCACCATATTTCCACATGCCAGAGTTTCTTGGAGCCAACTCTTCAAAAGATGTGACACCATCTTTTCTGCCCATATACCCGATAAGCATCTCGGCAATCATGATAGAGAAGCCAATAAGTAATACGGTGATAAGATAGATTAAAACAAAAGCTCCTCCACCATATTCACCGGCAATATATGGAAATTTCCATATATTACCAAGTCCAACAGCACTTCCTGCTGCTGCTAAAATAAAACCAATCCTACTAAACCTAGCTATTTTCATAAGCAATATCCCTTTTATTGAAGCAATTATACAAGAAATTTTAAATATATAAAAGAATTACACTAAAAGTATTGACATTTTGTTACTAATTGACTATAATTTCGCCTCATTAATCAGCAGTTTGCTTGTTTAATGCGATAGGTCGGGGTGTAGCTCAGTATGGTTAGAGTACCTGGTTTGGGACCAGGGGGCCGAAGGTTCGAGTCCTTTCACCCCGACCACTTTATATTTAAATTTTAGCATGGTGGGATTAGCTCAGTTGGTTAGAGCACTGGTTTGTGGTGCCGGGGGTCGCGGGTTCGAATCCCGTATCCCACCCCATGATTTAAATATAAAACTTAATAATTTAATAAATATAGTAGCGTTCGTGGCTCAACTGGATAGAGTTTCGGATTTCGGCTCCGAGGGTTATAGGTTCGAATCCTATCGGGCGTACCACCTTTAGAATATGCCTCCTTAGCTCAGCTGGATAGAGCAACGCCCTTCTAAGGCGTAGGCCACACGTTCGAATCGTGTAGGGGGTACCACTAATAAATATTATGTTATGATGTCAGAAGTGACAAAAAATACTTATTCCACGCGGATGTGGTGAAATTGGTAGACACGCCAGACTTAGGATCTGGTGCCGCAAGGTGTGAAGGTTCAAGTCCTTTCATCCGCACCAT
>JAYELK010000043.1:0-21300 GCA_034717415.1 Campylobacterota bacterium
CTCATATTTATGTTTAGATTCTACTGTTTGTAACTTTAAAAAACTATCTAAATCTTTTGTTTTGTAAGTGTTAAATATATATAAAAAAGTTTTGAATGCATATACTTCATAATAATCAATCCTTTTAAATTTTGGAGATTTATTTTATCATAAAAAATTTATTAAGATGTTTACAATTTCCAACACACTCTCTAATTAGCTAAAAGTTGTTGTCTTATATGTGGATTATTCATGGTCTCGCCTCGAAGCATTTTAAGTTGCATCGTTTCAAACTCTACATGCCCATCAAGTTTTTTTTCATAAGCAGCAAAGCCATAACCCATAGGTGTTCTATCAGTCAGAGAGTAGAAGGCTTCTCTACCGTCTATCCATTTTTTTGAATCTCTGCTCATAACCCAAATCACAGCTTCATCTTTAAATGCTTTATCTTCTAGCCACAAAATAAATCCACCATGATCATGAAAAAACCAAGTTTTACCACTTGGTGCAACCACTTGAGAAGCATCATCAAGTTCTTCAATCACCATACCACACTGGCTATCTTGATGTTTATGTGGCTCCATTTTAAGAGCTTCTCTTTCAAGATTACCCTCTCGTATAACAATCATCTGCTGAGAAGTTCCCAAAGAGAGAAACAGCGTCACAATTACTCCAACCATCGCCAAAACAATAAAAAATGGCATAACCTTTTTCAACATATAAGTTCCTAATAATGTCCTAAAGTTGTCATTCTACTACAGAAAGTGTTACATTTATATTAAACCCAAATAATTCATTGACCTTACGCACTTTTGTTAAAAAGTTCGTAAAAGATATTTATTTTCTTAAAAAGCTTGCTTTTTATAGCTTTAGAGGGTTGTAGGGACATTTATGTCCCTGCCTCTATAATGGGCTTTGCTCATTATAGTGCGTAATATCAGTGGTTCATCTTCTTTTTCTGCCTTTTCCCAAATCATCATAAACCAAAAACCTTTTAAGGTCTTCTTGCATCTCATAACTCAAAGAGTCCCAAATAGGTTTTTTCAACTTATATCTGGCTATATCTTCAGTTTTACTCTTCTGTATATCTCTTATAAGATAGTGATAACGAACTAAAAGTTTTGAATATTGTCCTACGAAAAACCAATCTTTTATAATCTGATAACTTCTCTCTTCATGGTCACTAAAACTATACTCATCAAACTCTATATCTTCTTCATCTTTTTTATAAGCAGTTGAGGGCTTACCAATATCATGCAAAATTGCTGCCACTAAGAGTTTAAAATCACATGCCTTAAGAACATAATAGATAACACGAAGAGTATGCAAAAGTACACCATGTTGATGATATTTATTCTGCACAAATAAGAGTGAGTCTAAATATGGTTTTGAAAAGAAGTTATTATTTGTTTTATTCATTTTATGCCATTGGATGACAGGCTTGGACTGTCTCTTTTAAATCTTGCTTTTGAATGTGTGTATAGATTTGGGTCGTTAAAAGTGAAGAGTGTCCAAGAAGTTCTTGAACCACCCTTAAATCAGCCCCACCTCTTATAAGTGAAGTTGCATAAGAGTGTCGTAATACATGAGGAGAAACTCCCAAATACTTCTGAGTTATCTTGTATGCAGAGATTCTACTTAAATTCTCTCCTCTATAATTACACCATACAAAATCTCTCTCATACTTAAACTCATTGAGATAGGTTTCTATAGCCTTTTTTGCAACTTTTGCTATGGGGACAATCCTCTCTTTTTCACCCTTAGCATGTCTAACATGAAGCCACTCTCCCTCAATATCATCTCGACCTAGAGCCAAACACTCGCTTATCCTAGTTCCTGTGGCGTATAAAAAAAGGATTAAAGCATAATCACGAAGTCCGATAGCAGTAGTTCTATCTATAAGATTTAATCCATTTTGAATCTCGTTAAAAGATAGAAATTTTGGAAGAAGTTTTGGAATTTTTGCAGATTTCAGCTTTGTTTTTTCATCCAAAAACTGATTTTTATAGCAAAAATCAAAAAAAGAGTTTACTGAAGATAGCTTTCTGTTAAGAGTTCGTTTATTTTTATATTTTGCCAAAAGAGAGAGCAAAATTTTTGAGTTTAACTTAATAAGAGGTTTTTTTAATTCACCCTCTATAACACTCAAATCACTTCTATATGCTTCAATACTCTTTTTACTAAGGGCTTTGGTAACTGTTATGTATTCTAAAAAAGCTTCAAGCTCATTTGACAACTGAGATATACTCATCATCTACAAAAAACTTTTTATCTGCTACAAAAACATACCCATCTTCAACATCTACTTCATAAACACTATATTTTAACAAATCTTTTGATGCTTCTATAATATAACCCTCTTTTTCTAAGATATAAAGCTTATCCTCATGAGTAATCATGCCCAAAAAATGAGCAAATGGAAACTTAATCTTTGCATTTACCTGCAGATCCGGTGTCAGTGATATAACTTCACCCTGCTTAGTTGTTATGTAGATGTTTTTCTCATCATAAATCATATTTCTAATTTCATAACTAACTCTTATCTCTTTTTCTCCAAGAGACAATATTTTATGCCCTGTCGCTGCAACAATTTTAGAATCTATAACATTAAAGTAGATGACATTATTAAAATGATCCTCTGATGAAACTATAATAGTTCTTAGTTTCTTTTTTGATGTTGAGTTTACAATTACAACTTTTCCATCAAGAGTTAAAAAGAGAACCAAATCATTCATAAAGTAGGGGTTTACAACTCTTGAATCAACTGCTATAGGAGCATTGCCCTGTTCTTTCATAAGCAACTCTTTTGTAGATATGGAGTAGAGAGACATCTCATTATCTGAAAACAAAACTGCTAATATATCATCTTTTACACTAGCCCCTGCAATAGTTTTTTTCAACTCAAAACTCTCAACCATGCTCTTATCTTCAATAAATTGAAGAGTTAAATTACCATCAATATTTGAACTGATAATCCAACCATCACTCTCTCCTATAAGTCTATAAGATTCATTCACGCTTACGGCTATCGAACTCTTTTTTGCCAATACTTTACGATTTTCTAGAAGTGCCACATCTGAAGTTACATCCACAATTCTTTCATTGCTACTACCGTAGTAATTCCAATCATCTTTAACAACTTTTGGCTCATAAACTTGTTTAGAACTACATGCCGTAAAAAAAAGCATAGAAACAGTTATAAAGAGAGAAAAAATAGTTTTCAAAATTTATTTCACTCCATAATGAAGTAGTGCTGTAGCTATCTTTGAAAGAGGAGACTGCACACCGATTTTAGACAACTCTTGATGAGCTTTTTGAAAATCTTTGGCATTCATAAGCATAACAGCACTTTGAACCAATGCCAAGTCTTTATATATAGCATCCTGTTTTGAAGCATATCCATCTAAACTATTGGCATCCTGTGCAAGCTCATAAGAGGCTAAATCAGCAACCATTATAGCTTTAGAACTTTTTAACTCTTTTAGAGAGATTAAATCTCTGTCTGCTATAGCTTGAGAAAGAACCCATACATCGTAAAGATTAGGACTAAGCACTTTAAGTTGCGATATTAGTGCTGAATTTTTAGAATCTTTGTTTAACTCTAAAAGTATCTCATTTGCAGCATCTATTTTACTCTGTTTATTTGACTCATAAGCAATATTTGCACCAACAAGAACAACAACTGCTACTAAAGAACCTATCATCGCATTTTTATACTTTTTAACAAACTTCTCTGTTATAACAGCTTTTTCAAAAAACTTTTCTTCGGAGTTTAACTCCTCTTTTACCATATCAATATTATTTTTTAAACTCAAAAATCTTCCTTAATTACAAATATATTTCTAAAAGTTTAAAATAATATCGCATAGTTTGTTAAAGTTTCATCAAATTTCCAACTAATCTAAAGTTTTTTTTTGTTACAATCTTATAAATTAAAATTTTTAGGAACATATATGCAACTGGATGATGCACTATTAACAAAGTTAGAAAAATTATCTTTTTTAAAAATTTCTGACGATAAAAGAGATGAGGTTATGACCCAACTCTCTCAAATCATGTCGTTTGTAGATAATTTAAGTGAGTTAGATACAGAGGGAGTGGATGATAACTTTGCGATGAGTGACAAAGCAACATTTGCAAGAGAAGATATTCCCTCAAATAATAAAGATATAGGTGATGACATCTTAAAACATGCACCACTAAGTGGAGATCACTTTTTTATCGTACCTAAAATCATAGAGTAGTTAAAACCAAACTACCAAAGGAGTCCTTTTATGAGTGAAGAATTACAAGAAAAAAAAGCTATAGATATAAAAAAACTACTTAAGAGTGTTTTAGCCTATGGCTCTTCGGATCTGCACCTTGTTGTTGGAAGTGAACCTCAAATCCGTATAGATAAAGAGTTAAGACCACTTAATCTAGCTGTTTTAGATGCAAAAAATGTTGAAGAGATGGCATACTCACTTATCGAAGATAAACAGAAGAAGCTTTTTGAAGAACATAATGAACTTGATTTTTCTTTTGAGTTAAAAAACATAGGTCGTTTTAGAGCAAACTACTATAGAACTATCTATGGTATAGGTTGCGCATTTCGTATGATTCCTATTGAGATACCAACTCTTGATGAGTTTAACAACAACCCTATCTTTAAAGAGTTGGTAAAAAAAGAGAAAGGGCTTATACTTGTAACTGGTCCTACTGGTAGTGGTAAGTCAACAACTCTAGCTTCTATGCTACATGAGATTAATATGACAGAGAAAAGACATATAATCACTATTGAAGATCCAGTTGAATTCGTTCATAAAAATGTCAAATCTCTCTTTTCACAAAGAAATGTAGGAAGCAATACCGATTCATTCGCTACAGCTTTAAAATACGCACTAAGACAAGATCCAGATGTTATACTCATTGGGGAGATGAGAGATGCTGAAACTATTGGTGCAGCACTAACAGCAGCTGAAACCGGTCACTTAGTTTTTGGTACACTACACACAAACTCTGCACCTGCAACTATCAACCGTATCATCGATGTTTTTGAAGGAGAAGAACAGGGACAAGTTAGAGCGCAACTTTCATCTTCTCTTGTTGCTGTTATTGCACAATCTCTTATACCAAGAGCAGGTGGTGGTAAAGTAGCCACCCAAGAAGTACTTATCTCTAATCCGGCAATTGCCAACCTCATAAGAGAAGATAAAGTTCACCAACTATATTCTCAAATGCAACTAAACCAAAAAGAGACAAATATGTGTACGCAGACTCAAGAAATTATAGAGTTACTACAGAAAAACATTATTACAAAAGATAATGCTATTAGAAATTCTAATAGACCTGAAGAACTTATGAAAATGATAGAAGGGCTTTAAGCCTTTCTAAACCTTATCATCTTAAAGCGTTCACCTAAAAAGTTTGGCATGATTAACATCTTTGCTTTTTCTAGTTCCTGTTTATAAATCTTCTCATCTGCATTATCTTTTAGCATCTCTAAAAGTTCTAATATACCCATATCTATAAGTGCAACCATTTGAGCTTTTAATTCTACAAACTTAACACCAACCTCTTCATAGGCATCTTTAACATGCTCAAATGTTACATCATAAGTTATATCAGACTTTGCAAATAACTCATCTCTTTTTATCTCATCATCAAAAAATGGGATAACCTTGTGTTTTTCATAAACTCTTATAGAAAAATCAGGACGAGCCTGCATCTCTCCATAATCAAAACTCATAAATTCAAACTTTTCACATGCCAAAGCCATTTCTAAAGCAAATTCTTCATAACCAACAGCTATCTCACCTCTATCTTTATGGTATTTTTCTGCTTTAGTTTTAACCCATTTGTTATCTTGGTCGAACTCTATGTTATGCCCATCAACTCTTGCAGTTTTACCTTTATAGTAGAGCTCACAAGGAAATGCGTCAAATATTTCATTTGCTATAAAAAAAGCATTTTCACACTTTAACTCACTTAAAGATTTATAGTGAGTAAGTGAGACTACATCACCAAAAGAGTCTTTAAAGTAGTTACTCTGATGCTCTTGTAAATCATCAAATCTCTCTATAATTACAAACTTTAACGAAGAGAGTAGTTTCGGTCTAAGAGTATAGATAAACTCTATAACATCAGCTAAAAAATAACCATGATGAGCGCCTATCTCACATACAACTCCATCTTTTGCTAAAAAACCTTCATCTACTAAAGAGATGATATGTTTAGCAACAGTTCCACCAAAAAATTTACTTGTACTAACAGCCGTATAAAAGTCACCACTCTTACCTATATTTTTATAAGTTGCATAGTAACCATCTTCACCATACAACCAATCCGTCATATATCTGCTAAATTTCATATATTATTCACTTTTATACATCTCATAAAGAGTTAATAGTTCCAACTGTTTATCTATCTCAAAAATTTTCAAATCTATCTTCTGAATTTCTACTGAATTTTTTAGTAAATTCACATCATATTCAGTCTTATATCCAGCACTAAAGAGTTCTTTTGTATCTATAAATAACTTTTCATAAATTTCTCTGTTTTCTATACTAAGTAATTTTTTCTTCTCAAAATTTTCTATATTTTGCATAACTTGTTCAAAAAGAGCATGAAGTTCTCTTTTTCTATCTTCTATTACAACTTTTGATTTTAAAAAATCTATTCTTGAAGACTCTACATCTCTAAAAGTGTTAATATCTATGGGAATATAAGCTTTTAAACCATAATCATAATAATCTTTTTCATCTGCACCAAATTGAAAAGCATTATCTTCATTTTTATTCCAGTTATATCCTGCCGTAAAACTAACTCTAGGAAGATATTTCGATATTGTTACATCTTTGTTATATCTATTTTTTTCTATATTGCTTTTAGACATATTTAAAACTATATTATGTTTTGTAAACTCTTCTTCATTTAAAATTTCTAAATGTGGAATAGAAGCATTTTTATAAGATATATCACTAATTGCTTGAAACTTTGAAATAAGTCTCTTTTCATTTGTTTGTATATCATAAAGTGCTTGAATCACAGAGTTTCTCTCAATAATAGCATTGTCTAAAAAACCGGAATCTAACTGTCCACTTAGATACTGCTCTTTTTTAAGTTCTAAATTTATTTCCGAATTTTTTATCAATAGATTTTGCTTATCAACCTTCAAATCCATCTGCTTAATCTGCATTAAAAGAGAGATGGCATCTTTGACCAACTTTCTCTTTGCTACATCTATCGAATAATTAAAGTAAATTCTCGAAGCCTCTGCAAACTTAATACCATAGTAAATTCCACCACTTTGAAAAATAGGTTGATCCATTTTTATAGCAGCATTTTGTGAACTCTGTTCACTTCCGTAAGGGTTACTTTTAGAGTAACTATATTGTAAATTTAATGGAGCAATCCATGAATCACGAAGCTTAGAACTGTCTGCTTCATTTTTTTCATAATCATAAGAGAACTGCTCTTTTTTGTTTTGAGAGATATACTCCTCTAATTTTTCACTATTTTGCTCTGCTAAAAGAAGGCTAGTGCAAAGTAGAGACAGCAGTGTTAAGAGATTTAAAGCCCTCATCTATTTCCTCTTTTGTAATAGTTAATGGTGGTAAAAATCTTAGAGTATTTTTTCCAGCTTTTAAGAGCATAACACCCTCATCTTTTGCATTTGCAATAACTTGCGAGAGCGTATCTGCATTTTTAGCACGAAGACCACACATAAGACCTATACCTACTTTTTGTATAAATAAATTTCTATGTTTAGAAAAGAATTTTTCTAATTCCCCATTAAAATAACCTATAGTTTTCTCTAAATCTCCACTCTTATAAAGCCCAGTTAAAATATCCACTACTTCACATGCTGCAATTGAACTAAGATAGTTTCCACCAAAAGTAGAACCGTGATCACCATATGTAAAAACATCTTTAAGTCTTGTCATAACAACACCTATGGGAACCCCTCCACCTACTCCTTTAGCAAGAGTAATAATATCTGGTTCTATACCATAGAGTTGAGAAGCTGTAAACTCTCCAGTTCTATATACTCCAGTTTGAACTTCATCAACTATAAGCAGAACATTTTTCTTCTTTAAGAGTTTAGCTAAAGCTTGAACTTCTGCTTTATCTTGTGGTTGAACTCCACCCTCACCTTGAACAAGTTCAATCATGACAGCAGAAGTATGGTCATCAAGCAAACCCTCTATATCTGCCATAGTGTCGGCATAAACAAAGCCATCAGGAAATGGACCAAAATAGTTGTGCATTGATCTCTGACCTGTTGCTTTTACCGTTGTAATAGTTCTACCGTGAAAAGAGTGTTGAAGTGTTATTATCTTATATCTTTTAATCTCTCCATCTTTTTCACCCCATTTACGAGCAATTTTAATAGCACCCTCATTTGCTTCAGCACCACTATTTCCAAAGAAACACTGCATATCATAACCACTAGCTTCAACAATTTTTTGTGCAGCTTTTGCTTGTGGAGCAATATTGTAAAGATTTGAAATATGTGTAATATTTGAAATTTGACTGCAAATAGCATCATTTACTCTCTTGTTGGCATGGCCAACACTAACAACACCTATCCCAGATGTAAAATCTATATATTTTTTACCATCACTATCAGTAAGTCTAGCATTTTCACCACTTACAAACTCTACATCTGCTCTAGCATAAGTAGGCAGAACATATTTTTTATCCAGTTCTTGTGTATTCATAATATACCTAATAATTTTTATAAAATTATATCTAAAAAACGATAATAGGAAATATGTTACAATACTCCCAAATAATTCCATAAGGATTTATAAAATTTAAACTATCATTGCACTCAAGGCACGCTCATTAAAAATTTACACCACCAATAAGGTGGCTTAAAATTTTTACTAAACATCCCTTAAGCACAAGCATAGATAAATTTTATAAATCCTTATGGAATTATTTGGGATACTTTATGAATGATACAGAATTAATTAAACATGATGAAAATCCTTACTATTACATAGATCAGCTTACGGGGTTAGCTAATCGTTTTGCTCTCTTAGATTACTTAAAAGCGAACACTCGTGTTAATCTTTTTCTACTTAACTTAGATAATTTCGGCAATATAAACAATGCTTATGGCTTTGGTATCGGTGATGAAATACTTGTAGAAATCGCAAACTATTTAAAAGTTTTAAAGCCAAAAAATGCAGAATTATTTAGATTTGATGGTGATGAATTTGCTTTTATTGTAAAAGATTTTTTTAATTTTAGAGAACTTAAAGAGTTTTCCGAATCTATACTCTCTTTTTTTCAAAACAGCGACATTCAGCTTTCTCATGATGAAATAGTTGCGAAAATATCCTTAAGTATCGGTATTGCTATGGGTAGTGGTGTTCTTACTCTCCATCATGCAAAAATGGCTATATCTGAACTAAGACAACACTCCAAAGGTTCATATAAAATTTTTAATGCAAAATCAGACTACTCTGCAAAACAGCAAGAAAACATCTATTGGGTAAATAAAATCAGAGATGCCATAAATGATGAAAAATTAACAGCCTATTTTCAACCAATGTTAAATAATGTAACCAATAAAATAGAAAAATTTGAGTGTTTGGCAAGAATAGAAGATGATAATGCTATGGTATCTCCAACTAGATTTATGGAAGCAGCAAAAACTACAGGAACTCTATCCCTCGTTACAAGAACAATCATAAGTAGTGCTTGTAGTATGTTTAGCGATAATGATTATGAATTTTCCATAAATATTACAGGAAGCGATATACATCTTGGTTATCTTGAAAAATTTTTACTTACAAATGTAAAAAAATACAATATCAAACCTTCAAGAATAGTGTTAGAAATATTAGAGGATATTGTTACTCTAACAGAAGCTGACATGCTAGATCAGATTAAGTCACTAAGAAAGATAGGTTTTAAGGTCGCCATAGATGATTTTGGACAAGAAAATTCAAATTTTTCAAGACTCCTAGAACTAAATCTGGATTACCTAAAAATTGACGGTGCATTTATTAAAAATATTGTTGATGATAAGCAGAGCCAGATTATTGTTGAAGCAATCGTCGATATATGTAGAAAAAGTGGTATCAAAACTATAGCTGAATACACACACAACGAAAAAGTTCAAAACAGGATTGCAGAGATGGGAATAGACTACTCCCAAGGCTACTATATAGGCGAACCTAAAGAAAATCTGAATTTAAGTTAAACCTATAACTTCAACTCTATTTTCTTGATATATCGCATTTTTCCCATCAAAAGAGTGTTTTGAAGTTGTTAGACTGTTTAGACCTTTTGTACCACTATATATCAAAACGCAATCTTCTCTGATCTCATTGTTTATCCTTACCCTAAGTTTTAGACTTCCACATGCCGAACTAATTGTGACCTCTTCATCATCTTTAAACCCTAATGCTGAATGAAGATAAACACTCTCCTCCCGCTTAAACTGTGAGTTTAGACTTATTGTACTTTTAGGAGTAATCAAAAATAACTTTTTACTACTACTCAACTCTATATCAAAATCTTCTAAAAAAATAAATTCACCATCCTCCGTATCAAAACCATCTTGATATGAAATCTCTTTTCTATTTTTCACATGCCAAGAGCCATCCATCTTAGCAACTGCAAAATTTTTAAAATACTCTATATAAAAATCTTCCTCTTTTAACTCTATATCAAATTCTCTACAGAGATAAGCACTTAAATCATACTCACTTATTCCATTTTTAGAATCTGCCACCCTACCCATAAACATCATTGCATTGTGGGAGTAAGCCGTTCGTACATCATTTTTATATAAAAAACTTTTAGCAGGTATAACCAAGTCAGCTACTTCACTACTCTCATTTTCATAGAGTCCAAAATAGATTATATTTTTAACTTTTGAAATTGATTCCTTTACTCTTAGACTATTTGGCATCTGAGAAAGGGGATTGGCTCCTTGAATAAAAACTGTTTTAAAGTTGGAAAACTCCGTATCTACTTTTGAAACTCTCTTAGCTTGAGTATTAAATGGCATCTCTATACCCTCTTTTGAATCTCCTAAGTATGCTACTCCACACCCCTCCTTGCCAAAAAGACCAAGCATCACACCAAAAGCATCAATGGCTCTCATAACATCTGCACCATCTCTATACTTTTGAATTCCAACACCACAAACTATTGCAACTTTTTTATCTACAACTGCTTCAAGTATCTCACCAATTTGACCAAGTGTAACGCCTATATCTTCTAGCGTTGCCTTAATTCTTATGCTTTGGGTAAGTTCATAAAAATCTTCATACTCACTGGCATATTTCTCTAAATACTCTTCATCACAACCATCTTGTATATATAAAAAACGACTAAGCAACATGCCAAGAAGCAGATCTCTATGTGGCTTTATCTGAATATAAATATCTGCCATCTTCGCTATCTTAGTTTTTATGGGGTCTATAACTATCAGAGTTTTCTCTTTTATAAGTGGTAGCAGATGAGATGATGTGACACTTGGATTTCTTCCCCAAAATATAACTACATCAGATTTAGCTATCTCTGAAATTGGCATATTTTTATTAGAACCTCTGCCTTGTATTATTCCGGCTTCCCCTGCCCCATCACATAAACTTCCATCTGTTAAAGTAGCACCAAAAGAGGTAAAAAAATGATCAGTCACCATTTGCATTAAGGCGAAATTACCACTTCCACGATAGTGAAGTATCTCGTTTTTTTCATAAGAGTTTAATATTTCTTTTAACTTAACTAGAGCCTCGTCAAGAGTGATTTCACTACCTCTGTATCTCAGTTTAGTAATAATTTCATATTTTTCATAGTGATTTAGATGTGGACATAAAAAACCTTGAGTATGTCCATCTTTTAAAGCTTTAATCTTAGAATTTTCATAAACAATACCACATGCATCATAGCAATCAAGAGGAGATGCCGTAACTCTATTCATCTCTCAATTCTATTTTTACAAGCTTTGAAAATAGTTTTGGGGATTTTATAACTATCTGAGCCATATATTTTGAAATATTTTTAGAGTCTGCTATATTTAAAAGTCTGGATATTTTATAAGAAGTTTTTTCACCGTCAATATAGACTACTTTTTTCTTTGCATCTTTAACATCAGGTTCATCAAGATATATAGTCAAAAGTGCCTTAGATATATCTGCAACTCTTGCCAATGGGGTTGAAACAGCAACAACCTGTCCCGGTTTAACTAAAATAGAGTAGAGAGTAAAACCATTGGCAGTTAAGTTTTTATCGCTTATACTTCTTCGTAAATAAACTTCTTTTAATTTCAGATCTGTTATTTGAACTTTTAAATTTTCTATCTCTTTTTGAGTATTTAAAAACTGATTTTCACTATTGATAAGATCATGAAATTCTCTATCTTTTTCTACAACAGATTTAATTTTCAGAGACTCTATCTTTTTATAATTTTCTCTTTTTTTATCTAAAGAGTTCTCTAAATTTATTAAAACAGCTTCATTAGCACTGATAATTTTCTTCAAATAAACTAACTTATCCTCAATAAACTTTAACTCTTGCTTATCAAGCTCTGAGTCTATTTCTATATAAGCACTCTTTGAAAGTTTTTTTCCAATAGAATTCTCATCAACATATAGAACCAATCCAGAAACATTTGAAGATATATCTCTTATCTCATACGGTTCAACTTTTGAGTAATATACTTTTGAAAATGATAATGTAAACATTAAAAATAAAATAGTTAAAATTTTCACTTGCGATACCTTTTTTTTAAAATTATACATATTTTACCATTTCATCATTTAATTTTAGGTATTATCTAAAGATATTTAATCAAAGGGGATTTATGTCTGTTTTAGATAATGTTGATGCGGCGACAAATCTTGCCAAAAACAACGAACTTCAACTTTTAGTCTTTAGAATAAGTGAGAGTAGTGACTCTGCTTATTATGCTATAAATGTTTTTAAAACTAGAGAGGTTGTAGAATCTAAAAACCACTTTCTTACACAAATTCCATCTTCTCACCCTCTACTTGAAGGTACAATTGTCCTCCGGGGACTTCAAATTCCTATATTAAACCTTCCTTCATGGCTTGGTGCTGAGATTTCAAAAGATGAAATAGATAAAACCAATATACTTATATGTGATTTCAATGGAGTTATTATAGGTCTTAGAATTATGTCTGCGTATAGGGTTGTCAAGAAAAACTGGAATGAGATGCATGCCCCAGATAGCTACAGACTGAAAAATGATGGCTTAGTTATGAATGATACAAGACTAGAAAATGGTAGTCTGTGTCTTATTTTAGACTATGAAAAACTTCTTTCAGATGTAATTCCTCAAGCAATGGTCGATGTACTGGAATCTCCTCAAAACATAAAAGATTTAACCGTACCAGAAAAATTAAAAAATGGAACTGTTCTTATTGCTGAAGATTCAAAAACGGCACAACGACACCTAATCCAAATCTTTAAAAATTCAAACATTGATATGAAACTCTTTGATAATGGTAAAAAACTTGTTGATTACATCTTTTCTATGGATGACCCTTCAGTTATACCGGTAGTTATTACAGATATAGAGATGCCGGAGATGTCAGGCTTTACCGTTATACAAAAGCTAAAAGCAGCTCCAACAACAAACAATATCCCTATAATTGTAAACAGTTCTATGACAGGAAGCAACAACAAAAGAGAAGCAGAAGTATTAGGTGCAAGTGGCTTTATAGATAAAACAAAAAGTCATAATGTTGTACCTTTGATAATTGAAGTTATGAATGAATAAGAGTTTATAAAGTCTTGGCATGTGGAAATTCCACATGCCAAGAGCAGTAACTAAAGATAGAAACAGTAACTAAAGATTAGTTACTGAAAAAGTGAGATAAGTACACCAGCTGCTACGGCTGAACCGATAACACCTGCTACATTTGGACCCATTGCATGCATTAGAAGCATATTTGAACGGTCATATTCCATACCTACTTTGTTTGACACACGCGCTGCCATTGGAACTGCTGAAACTCCAGCTGAACCGATAAGTGGATTGATCTTCTTTCCAGGGAACATATTCATAATTTTAGCCATGATTACACCAGCTGCAGTACCAACAGAAAATGCAATAACACCAAGAGCCAAAATAGCCAGCGTATCAGCTACTAAAAACTGATCAGATGCAAGTTTTGAACCAACACCTAAACCTAAGAAGATTGTTACAATGTTGATAAGTGAGTTTTGAAGAGTATCATTCAGACGCTCAACAACACCTGACTCTTTTAAGAAGTTACCAAACATAAATGCACCGATTAGTGGTGTAGATGCCGGAAGAACTAAAATAGCCAAACTAAGAACCATAATAGGAAAAACCAATTTCTCTAAACGAGAGACATGACGAAGTGTAGTCATCTTGATTTTTCTCTCTTCATCATTAGTAAGTGCTTTCATAATTGGAGGTTGGATGATTGGTATCATCGCCATATATGAGTATGATGCAACTGCAATTGCTCCTAAAAGTTCAGGTGCAAGTTTTGATGCGATAAAGATTGATGTCGGACCATCTGCCCCACCAATGATTGAGATAGCTGAAGCTTGTTGAATAGTGAAGCTAAAAATATCTGTATATTGACTCAGTGCAACTGCTCCAACAAGTGTTCCAAAGATACCAAACTGTGCAGCTCCACCAAGAAGTGCTGTTTTAGGGTTTGATAAAAGTGGACCAAAATCTGTCATCGCTCCAACACCCATAAAGATGATTATCGGAAACATCTCATTTGCTAGACCCATATTGTAGATCACACCCAAGAAACCATGAGCACCGGCAATATCCGCAACCGGAATATTGGCTAATAGACCACCAAATGCTATTGGTAGCAATAAGAGTGGCTCAAAGCCTTTTCTAATTGCCAACCAAAAGAGGAAAAATGTAATTAGAATCATAATTAAACGACCCCATGATTTATGAAAATCACTCATCTCGTGACCATGAGAATTCATCTCCTGTGGATCTGGGTTTACAAATGCATTTATACCAGTTGACTCTAAAAACCCACCTATCATTTCTGAAAAAGGTTTAGCTTCATAACTCTCTTCTTTTTGCGTCGAAACACCTTCTGCAGTAGCAGGTGCACTCGCATGAAGAACACCAAAACTAAGAAGCATAAGTGCAAGTAGTTTTATAACAAAAAATCTCATTTGCTTATCCTAATACTGCTACGACTTGACCTTCTACTACCTTGTCGTTTGTTGCAACATTGATAGATTTAACCACACCACCTGTAGGTGCAACAACATCGATTTCCATTTTCATAGACTCCAAGATCATAATAACATCACCTTCATTTACGCTCTGACCCGGATTAGCAACAATTTTCCAAACATTACCCGGTAAAAGTGCTTTAATAGTAGTTTCATCACCTGAAGCTGCCACTGGAGTTTCAGCCGTTGGTGTTGCACTCTCTCCATTTACTGCTGTTACTTGAATATCTGCATCACCCTCTGCAACTTGAACACTAAACTTCTGACCATCTACTACTACTGTATAATTTCCACTACCCATACTTGAACTTCCTTCACAATCTGATTTCATTTCTGATATTTTTCTAACATTTAGTTCGCCTTTTCCTAGTAGAAATGCGATACCTTTTTCTTGACATGCTGCTGCAATAAAGATATTTTCTTCTGTTATCTCTAAATCTTCTGCTTTTAATTTATCTATAGCATGTTGAAGAGATTTTGTTTCATCCGCATTTGCTATATCAATAGCATTCTCAGTTGTAGGTTCTAATCCTAACTTCTCTGAAGCAATTTTAACAACCTCTGCATCTGGAGCAACCGGAGTTTTACCAAAATAACCAAGAACCATTTTTCCATAACCGGGAGCAATAGCTTTCCAAGGACCCTGCATAACATTGTTAAGTGCTTGTTGAAAATAAAACTGAGAAACCGGTGTTACAGATGTACCATAGCCACCTTTTTCTACCACTTCTTGCATCGCTGCAATTACTTCTGGAAACTTATCTAATATATCATTATCTCTCATCATCTGAGTATTTGCAGTCAATGCACCACCCGGCATTGGTGAAAATGGAATGATTGGAGAAACCATAGTAGCTTCTGGTGGAACAAAATAGTCTGATAAACAAGATTGTAACTCTTTTTCATAAGTAAGAACTTTATCAATCTCTAAACCACCAAGATCAAAATCAAGACCTTTTGTAGCATGTAACATAGTTAAAATATCTGGTTGAGAAGTACCACCACTAACAGGAGCAGCCGCCATATCTATACCATCAATCCCAGCTTCAAGTGCTGCCATATACGCAGAAACAGAAACACCGGCAGTCTCATGTGTATGAAGACGAAGATGGGTACCCTCTGGAACTAAACCTCTAGCCATTTTAACAGTCTCATAAATTTTATGAGGATTTGAAGTTCCACTAGCATCTTTAAAACAGATACTGTCATAAGGAATCCCACTATCTAAAATTTCACGAAGAGTTTTTTCATAAAAATCTACTGTGTGAGCACCTTGACATCCTGGAGGCAAATCCATCATCGTTACAACGACTTCATGCTTCAATCCATGATGAGAAATTCTTTCACCAGAATACTTTAAGTTCTCAACATCATTAAGAGCATCAAAGTTTCTAATCGTAGTAGTACCATGCTTTTTAAACATCTTTGCATGCAGATCGATAAGTTCTTTAGAACCCGTATCAAGCATTACCGTATTTACACCACGAGCAAGTGTTTGAAGATTTGCATCAGGTCCTACAATTTCACGGAACCTGTCCATCATCTCAAAAGCATCTTCTCTTAGATAGAAGTATAAAGATTGAAATCTTGCTCCACCACCAAATTCAAAGTGAGTTACACCTGCTGTTTTTGCAGCTTCAACAGCCGGAAAAAAGTCATTCATCAGTACACGACCACCATATACTGACTGGAAACCGTCTCTAAAAGTTGTATCCATTACATCTATAAATTTTTTAGCCATAATCATCCTTAACCTTGTCTATGATGAGAAATTGCTGCTGTTATAGCTGCAATAATCTTTTTGTTATCTTGTTTAGTTGCCACTGGTGCATCAGCACTTGCCTGCGGTTCGGGGAAAAATCTATGTGTGAGAGCTGACATAATATTCATACATCCTATCATCACTATTAAGAATAGAAAAACAGTTCCCATTCCCAATCCCATAAATTTAAAGCCCTCTATTACGAGGTTAGTCTCCATAAAGTACCCTTATTCATAATTTGTAAACTAAGTGTAGTATAAAGATGTTTAAAAAAAGTTTTTACACATTTGTAAATTTTTAAAATATCAGATTTGTTACTTTTTGATTATAAATAAATTACAAAGTAGTTTTTAGATAGAATTGTGAACTTTTAAATTTTCAAGGATATTGATTTATGATAGCTGGAATGTATGAACAAGATTTTATGGCATATATTATTTTTGGACTTAGCCTTAATTTTATTTTTTCTATAGCTTTTGGTATCTACCTAAGTAACAACATAGGAATGCAGGAGATGCTAGAATCCAAGGGCGATAAAGAACAATCTATCTTAGTTCGTATAAGCCTCTTAATACCCTATGCAAAAATGGCAATTACACTCTACAGAGTTGCAATACTTCAACTATACTTTTTAAATAAAGGCTACACCCATAAGGAATTTTGGATCTATATGACCAATAAATAAAAAAAGATGAATGATTTTAAACTAAAACTTATTCTTAGTATCTTAGGTGGGATAGTTTTCTCATTTATATTTATTTTACTTACTTTTGCACTACCATTGGAAAAAAGCAAAGCATACAAACATCCTAAAAGTAAATTAGAAAAAATATCTCATACTCTAAATAAGTGACTGACCATAATCACTTAAATAGAATTTTTTACTTCAATAAGTTTTATCGCTTCGTAAGCACACTTAGGTTTTAGTTTTATTGCGCACACTATCAAGGCTTCCAAACAGAGTTCAAGATAATCTAAATCATCTTTAGTCATCAACTCTTTTAAAAATTTCTCTGCATCTCGAATACGAAGATTTCTTGCAACACCAAGATTTTTATGAGCCAATTCCCTAAAATTTGTATAATCCAATCTTTCATCTCTTAGTTTAGATTTTTTTAATCTCTCTAAATAGTCTAAAAAGATAGTTTTTGATTTGACGATTTGAATTACATAGTCTTCAACTAATTGATGAACCAAATCACTATCAAGTCCAAGTTCATCCACAGCTAAATCAGCACTGTAAATATACTCAGATGCTTCTAAATGCTTAAGTTTACCATTTAACAAGCGTTTACATAAAACAGAATTTTTATTTAAAAACTCTAAAATATTTTTTTCTTTGGATAATTCTTTATCTCGGTTCATATTATTAAACATACATAAAAGATAACATATTTTTCTATTGAACTATATGAAAAAAAAGAAAGAATTATTTAGATACTATATGAGTGCTACAAATAGACTCATATAGTAATTATAATTAAAGTGCTTTAGAAATAATTCTATTTAATCTTGCAATAAAATCAGCAGTATCACCAATCTCTTTACCATCAAATAATTTAGCTTGGTCTAGTAGTACATGTGCGGCATCGTTGATGAGATTTTGATCAACAGAATCTTTTAATTTTATGAGAAGTTCATGCTTAGGATTTATCTGTAAGATTGGTGCCGGTTCTGGAGTGTCACCACCTTGTCCCATCTGCTTCATCATCTGAGCCATCATATAAGATGGATCTTCTTTATCTATTTTGATTGCTACAGGAGAATCAACCAAATCAGATGTAGTTTCAACAGACTTTACACTATCTCCTAGTGCATCTTTAAACTCTTTTGCTAAACCTTCATAAGTTTTAGCCTCTTCCTCTTCAGCTTTTTTCTCTTCTTCTGTCTCTTCAAATTTAGCATCTGAAACTGGAACTAATTTATACTCTTTATATTCTGTAACCATTGGAAAAATAATAGTATCTACTTCTTCATTTAGAACTAAAACATCAATACCTTTAGACTTAAATCTCTCTAGTGAAGGAGAATTTTTTAGCATTGAAAGAGAAGTTTTACCGGTTAAATAATAAATCTCTTTCTTTTCATCATCTATATTTTTAACGAAATCTTCTATCATCACCGGAGTATCAGAGTTTAGAGTGTTAAACTGCATAAGTTCTAAGATTTTTTCACGATTAGCAAAGTCATTGTAAAGACCCTCTTTTAAAACATTTCCAAACTCAGCATAAAACTCTTTATACTGCTCTGGTTTTTTCTTACTCATTTTAGAAAGTTCGCCAAGCACTTTTTTTACCGAAGCGTTTTTAATTTTATTCATAACTGCATTTGACTGTAAAATCTCACGAGATACATTTAACGGTAAATCTTTAGAATCTATAACACCTCTTAAAAATCTTAAATAAGTCGGCATAAGTTCTTTTTCATCATCAGTAATAAAAACACGGTTGATATAGAGTTTGATACCTGTTTGATAATCAACTCTATACATATCCATAGGAGCTTTTGATGGGATATAGAAAAGTGTCGTATACTCTATAGCACCCTCAGCCTTGTTGTGCATCCAAGTTAATGGTTCTTCTGATGAGTGAGCTATTGAACTATAAAAATCTTTATACTCTTCATCTTTAATCTCACTTTTGGAGATTGTCCATAGTGCATTTGCACGGTTGATTTGTTCATTTTCTATCTCAGTTTTAGAAGGCTCTATCTCTTTTGCATCATCATCTGTAACAGCTGGAATATGTTTCTCTTTATCCATAAATATAGGGAATGGAATATGATTTGAATATTTTTTGATAATAGACTCAACTCTATGAGTTTCTAAAAACTCATCTTCCGTCTCTTTTAGATGCATAGTGATAGTAGTACCGTGACCATCTTGAGTTGTATTTTCTAACTCAAATGAACCATCACCTGCACTAGTCCATAAAAATGCTTCGCTCTCACCTGCTTTTTTAGTTGTAACTTCTACTCTGTCTGCAACCATAAAACAAGCATAAAAACCAACACCAAACTGACCTATAAGATTAGAATCCTCTTTTTGATCACCAGTAAGATTTTCTAAAAATGCTTTAGTACCACTTTTTGCGATAGTACCAAGATTATTCATCAAATCCTCTTCATTCATACCGATACCACTATCTTTAATAGTTAAAGTTTTTGCCTCTTTGTTTGCCACAATATCTATACGAGGTGCAAATGAAACATCTTTATATTTTTCATCTGTCAATACCAACATATTTAATTTATCCAATGCATCTGAAGCATTTGAAACTAACTCACGAATAAATATCTCTTTGTTTGAATATAGTGAGTGTATCATTAAGTTTAATATCTGATTTGCTTCCGTTTGGAACTGATGTTTTGCCATTTTTAATATCCTATTTGATTGATTTTTAGAAGTTTAGCAAAAAAAAGTTAATAGTTGCAACTATCATCAACTTACTTTAGTCAAATAGACTAAGATAAGCTTAGTCTATTTCTTATTAAGATATTTTTGATATAATTGTAAGATGCAAAATGATTATATTGAGATGATTGAACCGACACCGGCACTAAACTCAAAAAAATGTAAACTTATCTCTTTTTTTATTAGGGTGTTTTTACAGTTTTCTATCTATATGGTGAGTTTCACAGCATGGTATATTTATGATTACTTTATAGCTATAGCAGTACTGATTTTAAGTTTTATAATTATGGGAATAATTCGCTCAAAATTTAGAAACAGTGTAATACCTATAAAACAAAGAGAACATCAGTACAGTGATAAAGATATAGCAAACTGGTACACAGCAAAAACAGTTTGTAATGATGAACTTGAACAAAAATTAGAAAAAATATAGCACTATTATATATCATTAGCATACATATATTATGTAAAAAAATACAAATTTTATGTAAAATATTTACATTTATTATCTTCTATTGGATACAATACATTTTCATTTCAATAGATTAAACTCCTGTCTATTGATTTGAAAGAACATACCTTAAGATAAATTTTCTTAGAAAGTAACATTTTCATATGAGCCTATAACTGTCATTATAGGCTTGTTATATTGGAAAAAAATATAAAAAATAGTATTCTAAAAAACTTTATATTAATTATCACGATAATTATCACTTAATGCATACGAGTTAATTTAAACAAAAATTATTATCTTGATTCTAAAGATATATTACCAAAATATTATGATGCAATTATTGCTAATCCCTAACCTGCCCACTACCATAAATCTTAAACTTATAAGTAGTAAGCCCCTCTATCCCCATAGGTCCACGAGCATGAAGTTTATTTGTACTTATCCCAACCTCTGCACCAAAACCAAAAGCACCACCAT
>JAYELK010000044.1:0-4268 GCA_034717415.1 Campylobacterota bacterium
AGAATAGATGAGATTATAGCCACTCATGAGAGTTTTATACTATTTCCATCTTTACAAGCCATAAATCTAAGTTATGAGAATCCACATGCCAAGAGTTCACATGCCAAGAAAAAGATGGCAATATTTCTTATAGATTCGACATGGAGTTGCACAAAAAAGATGCTTAATGAGAGTATAAATTTACAAAAGCTAAAGCATTTGAGTTTTGAGACTTCTCGTCTTTCACAGTACAAAATTAAAGAGCAACCAGAGAGTAATTATCTCTCTACCATAGAATCAACTCTCGTTGTCTTAGAACTTTTAAACTCTTGGCATGTAGAAAGTATAGGAGATGAAAGATTGAACGACTTTTTAAAGCCATTTTTTAAGATGATAGAGTATCAGCAAAAACTGATACAAAATCCTCTGAGTAACGCAGTTAGATTTAAAAAAAGAACTACTTGTTAGCTACTGACTTAGCCCAATCTTCAGTTACAACATGAAGTTGCTCATTTGGAACCTCTAAAAAGTCAATGATAAATGAATCTTCAAGTTCAGATATTCCGATACTTCTTGGACGAACAGCTAAAATCTTAGTGCTTGGAAGTTGTTTTCCAAAACAGAAGATAATATTTTTTGCATCTTTTATCTCTGGAGCAACAACACCGTCAGCCATAGCCGTAGTATGTGCATAGTGATCAAAAATTGCTATAAATTTTGCAACTGGATGAGCATTAATCAAACCATTTAGATGTTCTATAATTTCACTTACTGTTGTGTAAGTTGTTTCCTCTTTTTTAATCTCTAAAGAGAAGATAGGATATTTGTCCATAAGTATTGTTTTTACCATTTCGTACCTTTTGTTTTATTGTTTTGGAATTGTATTGAATATAAATTAGTTAGAGATTAAGTTTATGAATTAAGTCTATTTATTTGTTAAACATTATAGAGCCAAGTCTGACCATGTTTGAGCCACACTCAATAGCAAGTTCAAAATCTCCACTCATCCCCATAGAACAGATAGTTGCACCATCTAATTGTTTGTAGATATTATGAGTAGTTTCAAAACTTTTTTTGATTATCTCTCTCTCATCAGAGTGTGCTCCAATGCTCATAACACCCTTTAGATTTATATTTGGACACTCTTTTTGGATTTGTTTGTAAATTTTACAGGCAACCTCTGGCATAACACCATGTTTAGACTCCTCTTTTGCAGAGTTTATTTGAAGTAGAGTATCTAAAATTATATTTTTTGCTTTAAGCTTTTTTTGAAGTTCAAGGGCAAGTTCTAAAGAGTCAAGGGCATGAAATAGAAAGGGATCTGTATCTATAAGATTGTTTATCTTGTTTTTTTGTAAATTGCCTATAAAATGCCACTCTAAAGGCAGTTCATTAAGTTCTTTTGCTTTAGCTTTTAAGTCTTGAACTTTGTTCTCTCCAAAAGCTCTCTGACCGATACCATATAGTTTTTCTATCTCACTGCTTGTTGAGTATTTACTAACTGCCACTATCTTAACTATGTGGTGTCCACTAACTTTTATTCTTGCATTTTCAACTCTTTGTATTACACCATCTATATATATTTTGTATTCTGTTTGTGTCATTCTATTACCCCATCAATCTATTAACATCGTTGTAGAGACCAAGTCCCATTAGTGAAAAAAGTATCACCCATCCGGCAATAGTAAGTTTTATAATTATCGCTTCACTTGCTTCTCGCCGAAAGAGAAGTTCATAGAGGTTAAACATAATATGCCCACCATCAAGGGCAGGTATAGGAAGTAGGTTAAGCACTCCTAAGTTTACAGAGATAAGGGCTGCAAAGAAGAGTACACTCATCCATCCGGCAGCACTGGCATCAGAAGTTAGTTTTACGATTGTGATAACTCCACCAAGTTCTTTTGGGGGAACATCCCCTACTAGAAGTTTGCCAAGACCTGTGAATATCATAGTTGAAGCAAAAATAGTCTGCTCAGTTGCGTATGAAAGAGTCTCAATCGGGCTTAGTTCAAGCTTGTGTGTAACTCCGGCACTAGAAATTCCTATCATCTTTCTCTGCACAACTTCATTGAACATATTTATAGTTTCACTTATGCGAGGAGTAAGTGTTTTAAACTCTATAAAACCATCTCTTTGTATCTCTACATTTAGTGAACCGTTAGAGCCAGAGATAATCTTTGCCATATCTTTCCAAGTGGAAACTTCTATGCTGTTTAGAGAGATAATGGTATCGTTTGATTTAAGTCCGGCAACAAAAGCAGGTGAATCTTTTACAACTTCACCAACAACAGGGGAGAGTATGCTAGGTCCACCAAGAGCAATAACAAAGTAGAGAAAAAATGCTAAAACAAAGTTAGCTAAAGGACCGGCAAGAAGGATGAAAATCTTTTGAGAAGGAGTTTTAACATTGTAGCTGTCAGAGTCTAAACTCTTGTTAGTCGGGTCACTATCATCTTGACCTTTCATCTTTACATATCCACCAAGAGGAATAGCCGAGATACTCCATTTTGTACCCCACTTGTTAAAAGTAAATAGTTTTTTCCCAAAACCTATACTAAAAACCTCCACGAAAACCCCCATAAATCTGGCAGCCGCGTAGTGACCTAACTCATGAAAGAAGATAAGTCCAGAAAGAACTAAAAGAGAAACTAACCAACTCATGAATTTTCATCCTTTAAAAGAGCATTTTTAAAGCCCCAAAGATACTCTAAACCAGAGTAAACGGTGAGTAGAGTAGCAAACCAAAGAAGTTCATTGCCAAATGACCAGTGCATAAGCAGAAAACCTATAGCAATCATCTGCCCAACTGTTTTTATCTTTCCTGCCCAACTTGCTTTTACTTCAAGTCCTTCACTTACTGCCACAGTACGAAGTCCAGTTATAAAAAGTTCACGAACGATTATGATGTATATAGCCCATGCACTGGCTTCACCTACCATCATAAGAGCTAAAAATGCAGCGATTGTCAGCATCTTATCTGCAAGTGGGTCTAAGATCGCTCCAAGCATAGTCATCTGGTTCCATTGTCTTGCTATATAGCCGTCAAAAAAGTCTGTTGCACTCGCTAAAACAAATAGAAGTGAGGCAAAGTAGTAGTTCCAAGTGATGTGGTAACCATTATCTGTAAAAATTTCTGGATTTAAAATGATCCAAAACATCAGGGGTGCTAACAATATGCGAAGTGATGCTAAGGCATTGGGTAGATTTAACAAAAATATCCTTAAGTTTATAATTGTGTAATTTTAGCTTTTTGGCTCTTAATATAGGCTTGTTGTGTTAGAATAAAGAATGGATTTACAAAAAATTGAAGATAGAATTTTATTTCATTCCTCTTATGTGAAAAAAGTAAAAGTAGTTATGCGTGACAACTATCCATTTGCTACTATTTATCCGAACTTTGAAGCACTAAAAGAGGCGAATATCATTAATATAGAGAGTGAGATTCGTTGGTATGGGGTTGAACTTTATAATATGGAAGTTGATGATGTTCAAAAAATTCACGGTTATGAGATTATTAGTGATGAGATAGTAGTTTTAGAAGAGCCTGATGATGAAGTTTTTAGAGTATTAAAATCATATATTTCGACTCTAACGCAAAAGAAAATTTCTCTATCTTCTCATATAGAACTTGACCTTGGGCTTGATTCTCTTGCTTATGTGGAACTCTTTATATTTGTAGAGAAAAGTTTTGGTGTTGAGATAGATGAAGTGATATTTTCAAAAATTATGACTATAAAAGCACTTTATAAATATATAAAAAAGCGTCAAAAATATATAAATTTGACTGCTGTAAAGTGGGATGAAGTTTTGCAAGAAGATATAGAAGAGAAGCTTATTTATTCGCCATTTATAATGTTTTTATATAAAATAATTTTGTTTCCACTATTTAAACTATACTTTCGTATGGAAGTTATAGGCACAGATAATATTCCTTCGTCATCTTGCATTATCGCTCCAACACATCAAAGTATGCTTGATGGTTTTATTATAGAGGTAACACTACCATATAAGATTGTAAAAAATAGCTTTTTTCTAGCATACAAACAGGTTTTTGGAACAAAACTACTTAAACCGATGGCAAAATATGGGCAAGGCATTTTAATAGATGCAAATGAAAATCTTAAGCATACTATGCAATATTGTGCCTTACCACTAAAAGAGGGTAATAATCTTGTTATATTTCCAGAGGGTGCTAGAACCCGTGACAGAAAACTTTTGGAGTTTAGAGTATTTTTTGCGATGCTCTCAAAAACTTTCAGTCTGCCTATTGTTCCTGTTATTGTTGATGG
>JAYELK010000045.1:0-21200 GCA_034717415.1 Campylobacterota bacterium
CTACTAAACCACTCACATTAAAATATTGACCTACACTTAAGTTATGTATAGATGATGTGTTTATAGTGATTGTAGTACCACTATATGACCATGAAGAGATTAATACTGTTTCACCTATTGTTAGGTCGCCTATTTTTGTTTGAGCTTCTTTTTGGGCATTGATTGCTTCTAACTCATACTCTTCTATGTTTATAGTATTGTTTCTAAGCTCTTTTGATGTTCCTGCTATTACTGTTACGCCAGTTCCTGCGCTCGTTTTGACTGTCAAGTCTTGCAAAGTTGAGTTAATAAATAAGAAAGTATGCTCAATATCATCTGTTGTGATGTTTACTGGTCCAGTAAGAAACGGATTAGTGTCAGTAATCTCTAATCGAGTAACTATATTTTCAGTATCACTTAGAATGTAGCCTGTATCTGATGTCATATTATGAGTAGCCGATTTATCTAGTCCTGGATTGATTGATTCATCAAAATATACAATCCACTTATATATGAGATTGTAAAGATAGTTTATCCACTGCACTAATGGCTTTTCAGGGATTCCACTGTTTATAGCCCATCCTGATAGTTGCCTATCTGTTTCTGGCTCTGATGTGTTTGTTTCGTTTGTGTCCCATGTAGGGTATTTAGTAGGTTTAGCCATTTCTTTCCTTTTTAGTAATTATAGCTTAAATAATAGTGGCATAATGACCACCTATCGACTCATCTTCTGTTGTTCCGTATCCTAAAGCATCATCATCTTTGCTGAAGCCGAATGCGTTATCTCTCACATTAGACCTAAATGACACTACTATTCCTATTGTTTGTGGAAACTTCTTTAAAAGCTCTTCTTCGTAAGGTCTTAGTATTTTGTTAATTGTGTAAGTTGGATTTAGATTTGATGGCAAAAAGTATCTTACTTCAGTTTGAAAAATTATTGATAATATTTCAAGTGTTTCGTCTACTGTCATATTTGTATGGTTTTTAAATATCTGACCTTTTATAGCTAGTCTATAAGTATCATCATTTATTGGAATAACTAAAGGCGGATTAAGTTGCGTAAAATAACCACCTATTGAAACATCATCTAAAGTTCCATATCCTAAAGCTAAATCATCAGCAGCGAAACCAAAGTTACTTGTATCATCTAAAGGCTCATGGGGTCTTGTTAGCCCTACTATTTCGCCTATTCCATCTAGTTGTTTTCCGACTGCTGTATTCAATCCTCTTTTATTTAGTAAGTCATCGTTTGTTGATTCTATATCATCATCAATTAGCGACTTTATAAGCGTTGATAGATTTGGTTTAGCTTTAAATTGAGATGCTAGTCTGTGCTGTTCATCATACATATTAAGTCACATTTACTACTATTCTAGTTGTGTCGTATGCTGAAACTTCTAGTGATGTAATAGGTAAGTTTGCCGTTCCTGTTGGGTTTGTAGTGAACCCTAGTCTTATCTCTATGTCGATAATTCCTTTTGTTTGATTAACTGGTATGAAAAATCTTGACTGAATCACATCATCATTTATATTAAAGTTATCGTTACCAAAAGTAACTATATTGGCTTTGATTTCATCTTCTCCATTTAGTGGAAAGTTCGCATCTGTTGTTATATCTATTTCAAAGTATATATCTTTATCAACGGGGCGTGAAAACTTAACATCTTGAAGATTGCCTTGAACATCTATCACTTGTTCTGTAACTGCTCCAAAACTTCTTATTCCTTGAGGTGTATTGGACCATATAATCGCACCTATTTCAGAGTTTACACCACCTCTTATCACACATAAAAATTCGTGAGCTGGTATCCCGTTTGCATCGACTGCATCTGTTTTGTTATCTATCACTATAACATCTGACACACCCTCTAAGTTAGCTAGTTGAGCATAGGTGCTATCTGTTAAGTTTTGAGCATCTACACCCACAGATGATTCTCTTCTTGTCCTCAATTCTGGGTCTGTTTCTTCGTTACGCCCTGTTTTTGCATCGCTATTATTTGTTACAGTTTCCCACCCACTTATGGGCGTGTCTATCGTTTCGATTGTTCCAGCTACTGCTACAATTTCTCCAAAGTTCACTGCTGTAACTGTTACAGTAGTGATCCCGTTAATAATCACATCGTTATCTATCGTGAATCTTTTATCAGTATCGCTTGTTTTTACTATACTGCCTTTGGTCACAATTGTTCCATCTGTTCCAGTTATTGTTACTGTTGCAGTTGTCTGAGTTGCTTCTATTCTTTGTATCGCATTAAGTAGTACAAGTTCACTTAGTGCTACACCTTGAGCAGTTGATGGATAGAAAGAGTTATAAACATTTTCTAAATTATCCCATTCTAAAGACTCACGCTCACTAATTACACCTACTAGCTGACCGAAAACACTCTGAGGTATTAGTGAGATATTATCTCCAAAACCTAACTTTAAAGACTCTTCTATCTCTGTTTTTATATCAATTAGTCGTTTTTTCTTAAACCCCTCAATCGTTACACCATAATTCATATAGTTACCTCCACACTATCTTTAAATGTTTTGCCATTTGCTTTTACTGAAAAATCTATTCTAAGAACTCTTGTTTCAGAGTCGTGACCTATTTCAAAAGATAGTAACTCTTCTACACCTTCACTATCTAAAATTTCTTTAATAAAGATAGATTTGATTTCTTGTAGGCTTGTATCTTTTACTAGAACCTCATCAATGTATGGAATGCCTGCTAGTATGTCTAAGAACCACTCGCCCTTAAAAAACTGTAAGCGAATGTTTAGTAGTTGTATAATGTTCTCTTCATCATTTGTAAGCACTAAGTCACTATTTTTTATGTGTATATCGTGTTTACTGTTAAGTTTTAAATCAATGCTCATAGCTTTATCCCATCTATTAAGACTTTAAGGTCTGCCCATTCTGACTGATTATCAAGGTTGTAAGTTCCTGCTGAACTTCCTGTTGTAACCGTAACAGTTGCACTCTCTAAAACGCCTAATGTTTGACTAATTATATCTAAAACACCCTCTCCATCTTTACTTAGTTCTATTTTTCCTTCTGGCGATATTGCTAGTTTTCCATTTCCACTCTCTGTTCTTATCTCTAAGTTTGCTGAGTAGCTTGTTATAGGGTTTTTGTCATTATGTAAAGTTGGGAAAAACACACCATCACTAACGCTATGAGTTCTGCTATCCTCGGGAACTCTTACCTCTCCTAACACTTGCCATTCATCTAGCGACCTTTCAGCAAACACTACAAAGCCTGTATCTCCAACACTTATTGGCATAGTCATAGAAAAACCACCAGCACGAAACATTTGAACGGGAACATCTACTAATGGTGGTGGAGTGAGTTCAGTATCATCTATGTAAAGTCTTTTTTGTTGTAACTCTAAGTTTACTGTTTGCTTAGCACTATTAAACTTTAAGACTTTTGCCGGTAATGATGTGTGAAGTTCTTTGAGTGCGTTGTCTATCGCTATATTTATTGTTTCAGCAAGTGTTGTCATATTTTCATCCCCTCTAAAGATGTACTCCAGTCTTTAGCACGAGTATCTCCTATGTGCTCTATGCTATTTATTCTGTATGTGTTATTGTTTGTAGATTTTCTAACCTCTCTAAAAAGTAAATTTCCTACATTTATTTTAGTAGATAGACTATTGAATTTAAATGTTCGCCCTAGTTTAACTTCGGGTCTTAAAAACATTTGTATATCTACTCCTATCTCTGTTATCTCTGGAATGCCTATTAAACCGTTGTTTTGGTTTATTAGAAGTGTAGGCTCATCGTTCATTGCTTTATTTTTTGCTACTGTTTCTATTATATTATCGTTTATGGAATAGTCAAATCCACAAGTTTCACTTATTAGGTCTAGCCACTTTTTAACACTTCCACTTAAAATAATAGACTTTAAGATACTTCGCTTATTTGTGATGCAGTCTTTTAAACCATCAGTAACACCTTTGGAAACACCATCTAAGTTTGAAATTAACTCGTTATATAGTGTTTCTGTTGTTGAGCCTTTTCCTAGTGTTTTGTTTACTTTAGCAGTCTTTAGTGTTTTAGATGCATCCCCAGCGAATACATGAGTGATGTGGTCTGGCTTAGCGTATTCGTTGTGAAAGTTGCGTATTTCGCCTTTAAAGATAAGCTTTATATTGTTCTTATACCCTGCATATAATTCTACTTTGCTGTCTTCTTTAAACCTGTTTCGATTTTCTTCTTTAAGATTATATATTGAAATTTCTGCTAGATTTGGAAAACCTACTAAAGATTTATTTATTTTAAAAGATATTCGTAAATCTTTAATCTCTAAGCCTCCAACTTCGGGCTTATCAAGAATTAAAAGATATTCTCTACCAAAATAATCAGCCATTTATTTCAAACTCAAAAGTATCTAGTGTAAATCTTTGTGGGTCTTTATTTGAATCACATTTCATCGTAAAATCTAAACTTGGGAACGGTGCAAGTATATCTATTCCACAAACTAATTTTATACCTAAAATCTCCACATCTTCATTTTTTATATCCATTACCCAAAAGCCATTGTTATTATAATTTACTTCAAATTTATGCAAAACCTCGTTTATTATTGAACTAAACTTTTGTGACGGACTATTGCTAAACTTCATTGCTTTAACCCCTCATCTTTAGTTTTTACCATACCATCAGATGTATCTTGTTCATCAAATTGTACCTCTGAAATTTCTTGCGTTCCTACCATTATGATTTCTTTCATATTGGCTGTAAATCTTAGCATCTGTGAAGTGTCTTTGTCTTGCGTTGTTGATAAACTTTCTATAAAAACATTTGGATAAGATTTTAAATTTTGCACTAAAGTAAAAGGCTCTTTCGTTGCTTGTAGTTTTAGAAGTTCATCCCAAGCCTTTATAGATGGTTTTTCGCCACTTAGTAAACTTTGACCCGCTAACAACCCACCTAGAAACTTAACGGGTGTGTCTGACACTACCCCAGTCATTGAGAAAGTCATAGCGTTTGTGATGATATGGTCTGTTACATCAGCTCCTTGCTCAACTGGGTTTTCTGTTATAGTAGAGCTAGTATTAACACTTTCACTTATCACTATATCAAGTTCGACTGTTGCTAGTTTGTTTTCTTTTGGAAAAATTAGATTTGCTAGTGCCATTATCTTACTACTCCACTTTTTAAATCTTTACTAGTTTGTTTATATGTTTGAGCGTTTATTTTTTCTATCTCTTTTCTTACAGTAGTGCCTATGTTTGCTGAGTCTCCACTTACTCCAGTTACATTTATTTCATAACTATTTGAAATAGAGCTTGAAACTGTTTGATTATTGCTTGTTATTGCTTGCGTTTGTAGTGGTGTGTAGTTTTGCATAGGGTTTAAAAAATCTAATATTCCACCATTTTCAAATGGGTTTGATATTTTCATATCTGTAAAAGGGTTTGATATTTCATCGAATGGGTTTGATATTTTAATGTTTGAAATATAATCAAAAGCATTTTTAATTGCATCTATTGGCTTCATCACATATTTCATTATCGTATTACCTAAGTTTTGCAATACTATCATAAGTCCTTTAAGAGCATCATCGCCTTTTGTAAATAGCAAATCCCAACCCTCAGCACTTTTAGATAGCCATTGTCTTAACACCTCTAGAGCATCCCCTACTAAAGGAAATTTTTCTACTAAGTCACCTATCGCACTATCTACGCCTTGAAAGTATTTTACAATATCTTCAATTAGTAAAAATATTGCAGCGCCAACGGCTATTAAAACAATGGGTAAAAGTAACGCTTTGGCATTTAGCAAGAGTAATGCTGTACCGACTGCCATTATAGATTTTTCCCATCCTCCAAATGCTTTAGCAAGTGAGTTGATTGTATTCCATAGTCTTTTAGCGATTGTTCCTATACCCTTTAGAACTTTTATCGTTTCTTCTAAAAAGCCTTTTAAATTCTGTTGGATTATTTTCTTATTAGCTATAAACCACTTTTTAAATGCCGTGAGCATAGGAGTGATTTCAGTCATTAGCTCTTGACCTATTGAGTTAGAAACACCACTCACTATCTTGTTTATTCTTAGCATCTCATCATTGAAGTCTGCTGCATCTTTAGCAGCTGTTTCGCTTAGAGTAAAACCTAACCGTTTAGCTTCTAGCCGTTGTTTTCTTAGTGCCTCGCTACCTTGGTCTAGTGTTAAAAGTAAGTCACTTGATATTCCTATCTTATTTAAGAACTCTAGTTTTTGAGCTTGTGAGTCTAACTGTGATACTCTATCGGCTACCTCTTCTAGTAGTTGTGAACTTGATTTAATTTGACCGTTTGCACCTGTTGCACTCATTCCTAGCATTCCGAAAACTTCGACCCCTGCACCCATTCCACGAGATGCTTCACTTGCTACACGGTTAAGGTTTTCAAGAGATGAAGTCATTGAGTCAGCACTACTACCACCTAGTTCAGCGGCGAAATTCCACGCTTGAAGTTCTGCTGTTGCTAGTCCTAGTGTTTGAGCTTGTTTTCCGAGTGCGTCATTTGTTTCGGCTATGCTTTTAGTGAAAGTGAAAATCGCTCCAGCAGTTGCAACGGCAGCGACTCCGACACTTACTAGAATCTTTTTGGCATCAGTCATTCCCTGGTCGAACTTCTTGACATCGGCATCATCGTATTCAAAACCTAGTAATGCCACCAACTCTTCGACTATCATCTTTCAACCTTTTTTATTTAGATATTATAGCACTTATTGAGCCTCTCTTTGTGCTAGATATTCAGCTTCCTCTTGCAGAGATATACACTCATGAAAGTCATATAAATCTTCAAGATGATAAACAGTCCTTAACTCGTGTAGTGTACAGTAGTTTTGCATTATCGGCTTGTATATAAACAAATCTATGTTTAGTTGTCTGTTTTCACTTTTGCCTTGAGGGATGGCAACTTCGACATAATGCCTCCCAAAGACTTTTTTAGGTTTATTTCCAAAACAAATATAGCAACCTGAAAAATATCTATGAGTTTATCTTCCATATGAACATCTACATCAAGAGGTATTTTAACCTCAGTATCATCAGCTACACCGATAACATAAACATTTTTTCTTAGTAAGCCCATTACAAACTCAAAGACCTTTTCATCATCTGTTGATTTTATGAAATTTCCTAGTGCTTCAAAAAGTTCGTTTGTATCCATTTTAGAGATTTCGCTTAGACTATTGAAGTCTTCAACACCTTTTAGTGCATCAACTACACCATCTAGCATCTTGACTGTTTTAAGTTGTAGTTTAAAGCCCTCAATGGCTTTTAGTTTCTCAACTCCGTATTTAGTGCCGTTTATTGTTTTGCATTCCATTTTTTACTCCTGTCTATGTTTTGAGCGTTAGCCCTTAAAAGTGAGTAAGAACATAGACTGAAAACTTACTCACTTTTAAAGACTATAGAGGGATTAACCTCTAAAGTATTACGGGTAGCATTACATCGCCCTCAAAAACAACCTCGTAAGAGTTTTGTCCTTGACCTCTAGCGATTGTCGGCTGTCTCATAATCCAAGCGTTTTTGACTGTATAAGTTTCGCCTGTTGCTTTGTTTGTGATTAAAAGAGGCAGTACACCGTTTCCTGTTGCTTTATCTGCTAAAAAAAGATTTTGCAGTATTGGTACACTTTTAGAAGTCTGTAAAAACTTCATAGTGATTGCTACACTTTCATCGTTTGAAGCGGCACGAGTAACATCGCCTTTCGCTCCGACTGTTTTTGTGAAAGCATCTGCTGCTGGTTCAACTGTGATAACATCATCGCCATCTGCAAATCCCTCTAGTTCTGCAACCCCGAAGATTGCGTTTACATTTTTAAATGAGTAAGTTCCTAATGCCATATTTATTCCTTTAAAATCTTATTTTGAAAATTATATCACATATATTAAGTCTTGATTTGCTATAATATCACTATGCAAGGACTCTTACTCCTTGCTATATTCGTAAGAGGGATATAAAATGAAAATCTGCAAAAAATGTAAAATCACAAAAGAATTATCAGAGTTTCCAAAAGAACCAAGAAACTCAGACGGCTTAAAAGGCTCATGTCGTATTTGTATTGCTAATCAAAAAAGAGAATATAACCTGCTACACAAAGAAAAAATAGCTAATGAGCAAAAAGAGTATAGGTTAAAAAACAAAGAATCAATAAAAGCACAAAAGAAAGAGTATTATGATAATAATAAATGTGTAATATCAAAAAGACATAAAGAGTATAGAGACAACAATAAAGAAAAAATAGCAAAATCTAAGAAGATATATGAAAATAAGAATAAAGAAAAAATAGCAAAGCAAAGAAAACAATACAGTATTAATAATAAAGAGAAAATTACTATATATAAAAAAGAGTATCAAAAAAAGAATAAAGAAATTTTAGCAGTTGAAAAAAAAGCGTATTATGAAAAAAACAAAGAAGTATTTAAAGCTAAATCAAGAATATATAGTAAAACAGAAAAAGGAAGAATAACTGATACGAACTCTAAAAACAAAAGAAGATTTATAAAAAGAATCACAAAAGATGGGACAATACCTGTTAATGTAAAGTACCCATTAACGATAGAACTTCAAGAACTTTTAGATGAGCAAAATAACAAGTGTTATTACTGTGAGTGTGAGTTGGAAGAAAAACATTTAGACCACTATATACCACTATCTAAAGGTGGTAGCCATAGTATTTTAAATGTAGTTTGGAGTTGCCCTACTTGCAATATGTCAAAGGGCAGTAAAATGCCCGATGAGTTTATTAAACGCGTGTAATATCACACACGTACCCGACCCCTTACGACTACTGTAGAAATTGCTCCAGCGAGCTCAGCAGAAAAATCTAAATCTGGCAAAATTCTGTCATCGCGGTCTTCTGTTGAAACATCTTCTCTTTTAGGCACAGATATTTCTATTGTTCCATCAACTAGAATCTGCTTATCGACTCCAAACTTCTCAAGTGCATCAGATAGTCTAGTTTCTACTGTTGATATTCCACCATCTGTGAATGGGATTTTTTGACCAACATTAGCTTTTTCAAGTAATAAACTAAGAAGTTGCTCCGTACATCTAGCATTAAGAAAATCAATACTTCTTATGATGTCAAAATATTCGCCCTCACGGTCTAAGTTCTTGCCACCAACCATAATGCCAGGATAGAAGAACTCTGCACCGATTGAAGAAACAACTGAATTTCCATTTCTCTCAAATAGATTATCTTTTTGAACTTCTGTAATGTTAGCTGGGTCTATATAAGTTGCTCCATAAGTAGTATCTGCTAGTTTGTGATAAGCTATTTGTGAACTACCCGGCTCTAATGGTAAGAATTTACCCATAATTGACCACGATGGATAAAGTGTCGCATCATCGTGATGTACTATCATAGTACGCTTATAACCATCTGTATCTTTTGCTTTTAAGATTGCGAGCAAAGCTGTATCATCTGCTAAGTCTGTATCAAGCGTGTTATTGCTATCAAGTATCATAACTTTAGCAAGACCCTCAATCTCATCTGCAAGAGCTTCTAGTTCAGTTACATCTGTTCTAATTGCTGCTGTAGTACCTAGAACATACCAGTCATCATTTACTGCTCTAATTGCAGTTAGTGCATCTGCTATCGCTTCAACTCCGACTTTATCCCAACAACCTATTAGTAACCTCTCAGGAAAGTTTTTATTGTTAAAGTCTTGGTTAAAAAATGCTTTTGCACCTTTGTATTCATCTGTTGTATCTGCAAAGTCTAGCTCAACTGCTGCTAGACTTAGATACTCTCTTACTCTTTCTGTTGTTGTTATCACTGATACATCTGTTGTTAGCATTAGTGGAACACCAAATCCAGCAGATGTGACTAACGCCATAGATTTAGAAATGTACACATCAACAAAACGCTTAATATTTTGAGCCATGGAAACCCCTTTTGTTTTTTTAGTTATAAAGAATTATATCACTTATTAAGTTTTAAGTTTTACAAAGAAGCATCAACCTCATAAGGAATACCAAACCCTTTTCCATCAACTTTCATAATTGCAGTTACATTTTCTGTATCAGTATCTTCTACATAAAAGAAGAAGTCCGTTTGTCTGCGTTCAATCCAAGCATCATTAAACACGCTAGACAAGTCACGACTCTCAGAACTATCAATAATCCCAATATTCTTACTTCTAAAGTAGTCTTGCGTTGTAACCCTATCGAAACTTGCTTTTAACTTTGCCATTTGTGATAGTGGAGTAATGTTCCCATTTTCTCTATATATATTTATAGATACCATTATCTTTACTAAGCCAATGTAGCTTATATCTACTGTATCGTTATCAGCGTTTGCATACTCTTTAGTGTCGCTACCAATTCGCATAGGGTCCATTACTCTTACTGTTGCATATTGCCCTGTAGGAGTAACACCTTTTGAGTTTTGGTTTATTACATGGCGACTATCTAAGCCTGTTGTATTCCTTACCCAAGATTTCAAATCGTTTCTAAGTTCTATAAAATTTATCATCATAACCTCACTAAAATTGCTTTATAGTAATTCCCTATCGTGTTTCTGTTATTCACTGCTGAAACATTCCATACTGAACCTTGATACTCTATGTTATCAGCTTTTGTTTTTGTAAATTCATTAGCTGATTTTAAAACGGTCTTAGTGTGTATCTTTACAGTTTCTTTTGTTTTATCGCCCTGTGGCAAAATTAGAAGCTCGTCACTATTTAGAGATTGAACTACACCCAAAATATTAGTGCGTGTTATTGCACCATCCATCCAGTTACCATTTTCATCATAATCCCCCGGCGATTGTCTTTTTAAAACTACTGTTTCTTCAAAGCCATCAAATGCATCTGTGACATCAAACATATTAATCCTTTTGTACTATTTGCCAAGTTATTGACTGTCTAAGTTGTCCCGTGTCTATAAGAGGGCTTGAACTTCCTTTACTTGCTATTGTTTGTTGAGAGTTTGGACTCCAGTCGTTATTGCCAAAACTTGCTTTCATTTTATCACTCATAAACAAGCCTAGTATCCCAAGAGCATCTTCTACTGTTTGCTTGCCATTAAAGATAAGTTTCGCTTGTTTAGCTGCTAGTGCTATATATTTTTCTTTGTTGTGTTGTACTGGCACTCTTATAAAAGAACGCTCTGGAATGTTCCCTTCTCCGAACTCGTGTGTAGCTCCTACTTCTATTGTTGTTTCGCCACTCTCGTATGTTTCAGCTTTTCCTTTTGGTAGCCCTACTTTTACTTTACCGCTAGTTATGGCTTTTTTTAGCTTATCGACATCTACAAATTTTCTATGCTTGATTTCAAAAGCCATTACACACTCATTGCGTTACCGACTGCGATTTGTGACTTTATCTCTAAGTATCTTTGCCCGTATGATGTAGTTATATAGTAGCTTTCACATTGAGTGTTTGCTGTAGCTTGATTATATGATACGCTTACACCCTCTACGCTTTTACTTGCAACTGCTCCAACATTTCCACTTGATCCATTCGCTGATTTTTCAGATAGTGATAGATAGTGTGCTATTAAATAAAATATAGCTAAGTCGTATGATGTTCCAAATTTAGTCTCACTTACTTGAGTTGCTGCATCGTCTAAAAAGAGTTGCACTCTTGCATTGTCTTGTGATTCAAATTCTGGGAAACGTATTTTAAAAGTAGATGTAGTAACCATAAAATGCCTTTATTTTTTATAATTTTAGCATTTTATGGAGTGAGTAGTTTTCTATTAGTCCTCTTCGGAATTTTTTAGAAGTTCGATTAGTGCATCTTTATCTAAGTTACTATAACCTTCGATTCCATTCTCTTTTGCATATGCTTGTAGTTCTCTTATTCCATAGTTTTCACTAAGTTCTTCAGTAGATGAGTACATTACTAGCTCACTCGTCAGTGTTGCTTTTTCTGTTACTTCTACTAAATCCTTATCTTTAAACCACGCTAAAACAACTTTATTATTTTCAATCTCTTTCTTTTCAGAATCAGTTATTGATACTGTTCTAGTAGGGATGATTTTAACTCTACGCTTTTTAAGTCTAAAAGATATTACTCTTTTTGATTCGTTTTTAATGAACATTTTATTTCCTTGTCTATGTTTTTGTGAGAGGGATAAACCCTCGACTATATGCCATCTCTATAACACAAACTTCCGATGAACATAAATTCAGTTCCTGCAATTTTGAATTCGCCAGGCACTACAAAAGAGTAACCCTTTGGTTGAGGTGCTAAAAATCTAAGAGGCATAGGGATATGAAACTTAAACTTTTCGATACTGTTAGTATAAGCTATCATTCTATCTGTGCCACCTGCACCTGCACCTTTTAACTCTTTAAGTTTTACTATCTTGTCGATACCAGTTAGATAAGGACTGTTTGTTGCGATATACTGAGCGATTGTTGTATCAGAGTTATCACTTCTTGGAGTACCCATTATATAATCCCATTGAGCAGCAGGAAGTGCTAGAGTGTCTGGACTCTCTACTGTTTCACTATCAACATTAACATCACTTAGAGCAGTGTTTACATCAAACAAGATTTCAGCAGGAGTTTTTTCCGACCATTTGGTGTCTGTTGAAACACCTGCTACAACATTTTCAGTTGCAACATTTGAGTTATTAACAAAACCCTCATATCCTGCATCCGCGTCGCCATACATTGCAACTCTTTGTGCAAACTCTTCATAACCTCTACGAGCAGTATTAGCTTTTAGTTGTGGAAGTGGTCTGTTAAGATGTTGAGCTTGGCGTAACTCTTCTAGAGAATAGTCATAACCGATACCACCTAACTCTACTGGAACTACTGTCTTTTTAGAGCTTAAATCTACTAAAGGAACATCGTTAGCCTTTGAGCCTATCCATTTAGCAACACCAGCACCATCCATGCTAAAGTAAGTAATTGAAGTCGCCCACTCTCCAGCTTCTGTTGAAACTGGCATAACTTGTGGATATGTAATCTCTGGATATTGAACTTCATATAGTTTTGACTCTACATGTGTTAATTGCCCTACAAGAAAACCTAAGCCACTATCCATTGTTAATTGTTTATTTCCCATTTATAGCTCCTTAGCTTAATTGTAAAATCGCTAATTCTCCAGCACCTGCTGTACTTTCAAAAGTTGCGTTTGTGATTTCATCTGCTGTTGCAGTGTCTGCATCTGTTCTGAATGCACCAATTACTGAACCTGTTCCTACTGTATGTCTAAAAAATACTGCATCGCCAGGAACACATCCATTTTCACATATTACATAGATGCGACCAAAGCCTAAAAGATTAATTGCTGAGTCTTCTTGATACTCAAACGCATCTAAGCTATCTGCTTGACCTGCTGTTGTAGCAACTGCTACACCCATAAAGTCAGCACCTGTTGCTGTTGCTTTAAGTACTTGATTATCTCCAGTACCTCTTGTAACTGCTAGACCTTGACTGATTGGACCAGTCTCTACCATCTTAGAGATGATGTTTTTAAGTGAGCTATCAACTACACTTCCTGCATAACCTACTACATGATCAACTGTGTATGAAGTTTGTACACCCATTATTTAGCTCCTTTTAATTTAGCTACATAAGCATCTCTTGCAGATACTTTTTGACCGCCATCTTTAGTGATTGACTCACCAAAAGCATTGATAGAGTCATTAGCTTTACTTGCTAACATTGTATCAAATACACCAGCAACAAACTCATCTGATTTGTCTTTTAAGTCCATATCTGAAACTTTACTAAGTGCTAACACTTTAATTTGAGAATCAGTCATCTTTGACACATCTGCATCTCCGATTTGAGTAGAAACTTGAGCAAGAAGTACAGCTCTATCATTAGCTAAAGCATGAATGTCGATGTCTCCAGCTTCTTTTTTCTCTTTTTTGAGCTTTTCATTCTCACCAGCCAACTTACCGTTCTCCATATCTTTCTCTTCTAAGTCTTTTTTAGATTTCTCTAACTCTTCATCCTTAGAATTAACTTTACTTTGCATATCTGCATATGCTGTTGCGATTGCGTCATTTACTTCAAACTCTGCATCGCCTACCATTAATTTAGCCATTATTGTACTCCTTTGTTTGTTTGTACTGTTGAGAATTATATCACTTATAGAATCTGTTATTTTACATTCATTCCCACATCTGCCACGCTGAACAATAGCTATGTGGTTTATGCGTATGTTTGTTTGCTTGAAGTCATACTCTTGTCCGTCAAACGTTCCTTTCTCTTTTATGAGTTGATGTGAGTACCCTGCTGAGATTCCAACCTTACCACTTTGTATCTTATCTATAAGGTCTTTGTCTGTTACAACTAACTTAGCCTTGACATAATCTATACCATCTTTATTGAGTGTTTCATATCCTGCTGAACTTCCCTTTTGAAGCTCTTTCACATTATCAGTTGTTACGAATGTCTGAGGATGTTCATCCGTAACAGTACTATTTATGAATGTTGCTAGACTATCTTTATGCAATACTTCGTCTTTAGGTCTATACACATTATATGTTTTCATTGGCTCTAAATCATTACTGATTTCCATTCCGAGGTATGTTTGGCAACCAGAACGGCTCACCACTCCATTAATGTGCATAAACCCAGTCTCTTCATCTATATTTTTAGTAAAGTTTCCAAAGTTATCAAATGTATTTATTTTCAATAGTACTCCTTTTTGTACAAATTATATCACTATTTAAGATTATTTTTTTACTATATTAGCTATAATATACTCCTAACTTTGAGGGATTAATTACCCCTCAGTTCATTGAAAAGTTAGAATTAAAGTTAGGAACTACAAATGGAAAACAATCAAATAAAAACAATACTTATTAAATCATTAGGTCGAAGAGAGTATGGCAGTCAAGGTCGCACATTAGAGTGGGGTTTATTTAGATGCTATTGTGGAAATGAATTTGAAGTAAGAATGGAGAGTGTTCTAAAAGGGCATACTAAAAGTTGTGGATGCTTACACAAAAATAAAGTTAAAGAGTCTTGTACTACTCATGGTCTTTCTAGTCATCATCTGTCTGGGAGATGGAGAGGAATGAAAGGAAGATGCTACAACAAAAACAATCCTAAGTATTCTATATATGGTGGTCGCGGCATTACAGTATGTGATGAAAAGGATAACAACTTAGAACACACAACTAATTTTTAGTTATTCTATTATTGCGAGTGATACACATCTACAATTAAAGTCCATAGCTGGATGCTTTTCAACTCCACCTATCGAACTACGCTTTAGCCACTTCTTATCATCTATATTATTTTTGTAAACAGTCGCATCATCCCATTTACATATTTTACCTTGCATTACTTGGTGTGATGGTCGAACTCTTTCATCTCGACTTGTTTCAAAAGTGTACATCGTAACACCTAAGTTTTCTTGTCTTGCTTTGCTAAGTGACCCGTTTATTGAGGCTACTTCATTTCTAGCTATCATCTTTATACGGTTTTCTAGTTTGCCAAAGGTTGATTTTATTCCTTTAACACCGCTTATCTGCTTGGCGATTGCTTCGTGTCTCATACCATCTGCTAAACCATTTTGAACTATTACCTCTATTTCTTTTATAAACTCTGATGGTATGCTTTTTATAAGTGCTACATTCTTACTTTTTTGAAGTGCAACTAAATCAGTCAAGCCCTCTTCTCGTACAATGTCTTTTAGATCAACTCCAATTGAGTTATTAATGCTTTTAAAGAATCTATCTCTATTAGACTTTTCTATTCCATTCACTACTATATCAGTCGTTGAGTTTGCAAAGCTGTTTATGTTTGAGAACTTAGCTGATAGTCCTGCAAGTGCTGTGAGTATATCATCTACACTATCATTTGTTATGGTTGAGGTTTTTAGTAATGGTATTATATTTTTTCGTACATCATTTTTTAATTCATTTGTAAGTTGCTTTAGTAGCTTTAGATATTGACGCTCTACTGCTCTAGGCTCTTGTATCGGTCTTAGCTTTGGTGGCTTTTTTAGCTTTTTTGCAGTTGCTATATCTTTTAAATTTAAATTATTCATGTGTAATTATAGCATTAAAGAGATATTTAATATTTCTTACAAACACTTCGTATATTTTTATATAAATATTGATATTAATTAGCATTAAAAGAATTTGCAAATTCGCTGTTTGTATTAAATAATATGATTTGACACTTTTAAATCTATTAGTTATTGTCCCATAACTAAGTTATAAAAACAATTCAAAGAATGATAAGGAGTGAGAGATGATAAGTAGAGAAAAAGAAGTTAAAAAAGTCTATGATTATGCTGAATACTCAGTTGAGTTAGATACGGTTCATAAAATTGTTGATGACCTAGTAGATAAGATTAAATCACTTGAAATCATATGTGATGAACTTGTAAATCTTCCAAAAGGTGTAGAGTCTCACTCTTGGAGTGATTATAAGACAAATGTTTAATCCTCTTTAAACCTCTTATCATAAATCCACCCCTTAATAATCTTTAGCCTATCGCAACACATCATTAAGGCTACGATAAGGTTTATATTATTCATGCTTATATTATACCTTTTTTAAGCCTTGTTTACGTCATCTTTAATCTCTATTGTATCTTTTATAAATGTTGTTTGTATTCCGTTGCCATAGTCTACACTTATATCAAATGTGTGAGTTCCTACTTCATCAAAAGTTGTTAGTGTTGGAGTAAATCTATATCTACCTTTTGCTGAGTCTATATTAACCCCTGTTAGCTTGACTTCAGTTGCATCTTTTTTTATGTAGGTAAAATCTACTAAGGATGTATCTGGTATAGGAGTAGTAACCCCGTCATCTACTGTTAAAACTGTTAAGTCAAATGAGAATGTTTAATTATCTCCTCTAAATCGTGGCTTCATTGGCATACTATATCTCCTTGATTGATTTCTTCTACTTCTCGAGATTGGTTTATCTCTTCTATGTGTTGAGCGTTGTTTATCTCTTCTATATATTCTATCGCATTGTAGTTTTTCTGTTTTATAAGTTATACTCATTAACTATGTGCCTTACCTAAAAGTATCATATCGGCTCTATCTTGTGTTAAGAAGCCTAATTGAGATGTAGATGGTTTACCAACTTTTGCCAAGCCACCATTTACTACTCTTGCCATTATTCATCTACCACACTATCATTTTCTATATATTCAGTTATATCGCCATAAGTCTTATTAGAGTTCAATTCTTTTAGTGCTATATCAGCATCTATTACACCGTTTATTAAATAGGTATTATCTCTAACAGAGCGTTGAACTTCTAAATCTGCTTGTTCCTTTTCAGTAAGTTGATTAAGGTCTTTAAACTCGTAAGGTACTTCTATTTCACTTCCAAACAGTGACATTGACATAACTCTATCGAGTGTATCTAAGTGAGGATTGTATTCACGCTCTTGTATCCCTGCTATCTCATCATAGTAGTTCTTTAAGTCACCCTCACCTGTTGCATTGAGTCCTTTTGCCGATGTTCCAAGTAGTTTAGTTATTGGAATTTTTCTTGCAGCACTTACTTTTTGCAAGAACATTGTATCTATATCAGCTAAACCTGCAAATGTAGCAAACTTCTTTTCATAACCATCTTCACTATCTAGAGCTATGCCGTTGATTGTAGATTTTAGTTGATGAGCTAATTGTATTCGTTTTGTAGCTAAATCATCTTGACCATCTCCTACTAAATCATTTAAGCCTTTGAGTTTATAAACATCAATGTTACTCTCATACAAAAGCCCGTTTATTAAGTCGCTTGAAGTCATTGAGTCTGTTATTGCAGGAAGTAGTTTCTCATAGATTGATAATCCCCAGTAGTTGTTCTCTCTCATCTCTCTGATTGTAGGAGTATTCCCGTTAAATTTTAGTATGCGTGAGTGGTGAATAGTTTGTCCGCTTTCTGAGTGTATATAACTTTGAGGTTTACCAAAGTTATCATCTAAAATGTTAGCAGTTAATGGATTAGCAGTTATTTCCCATCTGTCTAGCGTGATTAGTCGCTTTAAACTACCTTTTGGAATGTTTAATAGTGGGTCTTTGAGGTCTTGACCCTCTATTATCATAATGATTACAGCACCACCAAACACATCCGCCCACTTTAGAGCTTGTGCAAAGTTGCCTTTAACATTGAGTCGTTTCTCTTCATTTTCAAATGCTGTTAGTTTCGATTCATCTTCTATGTTTAGTTCACGCCATTTTTTTATGGTTTCATCTGCTGGAATATCTACAATGTTTGACGCAAGCCAATTAGTGCTATATAGATTATTCGCAGTTACATTATCTATCTTTTGATTGCGTATAAAAAAAGTTCCTTGGCGTGGGTCTTTGCTAGTGCCGAGGTCTTTATTTATGTTTTGGAAACTATCTTGAGCTTTTTGTATTCCTAAGTGATTACTCATTAAAAGCCTTTTTTATTTAATGAGTAATTATATCACTTTTTAGTTTTGTTATTTTGCTTCATTATCCATTCACAAGCTTTAAAGATTGCTTCTGGTTCTGTTTCTGCTTCAACACTATTTATAGTTACGCCAAAAACTTCACTTATTAATTCTTTATTTATGTTCATCTACTTATCCTTATTCTCATTACAGTATTGCATCCACCCGTTCCAAAGTAGTTTAAACTTCTTAGGATGCTCGACTCTCATCTTGTTTAATCCCTGCGGGGACATTCCTATGTGTTTTGCTAAATTTGTTTTAGTTGGTTTCATTTTAATACATCGCACAGCTAGAGTGATATTCATTTAGAAATTGTATTAGTTTTTCAACAAGTTCATCGTATTCTGTTTCAAACTTCATATATTCAGCTAGTTCTTGATGTGTTATATTGTTTTCAGTTATTGCTAGAAATTCTAACTCTTCTTTACTGAAGCCATCTTCTTTTAGTTTGTTTATGAAAAAATCAAATCTATTCATTATGCCGTTACCAACATAACTTCATCACGGTGCTTTGTAATTGCATCATAAGCACAAGTTGCTTTATTTGAAAGTGTTCTTTTTTTCATGGCAGTTCTTTTATTATCTACTACATCACATTCTGCAATGTATAATGCATAAACTTCTTTTCTATCTGCTCTGCTCATTTTGAATGTTTCGCCAATTCTTGAAGTTCTGATATACTCGTTAAGAGTAAGTGCATTTCTTCTTATTCTTGTAAGTTCATGGTTTGTTTGCTCTGTTGTTAGGTTTGTCATTTTCATCTTTTATCCTTTTTTGTTATAGTAATATTATATACAACTATAGTTTAATAGTAGCTTAAATTAGAGTGTTTTTATAGCTATAGTTTAAAATAATTGTATTATTTAGCCTGCATTGCTGCAAGAAGTGGATTTACTTTAGGTTTAGCATATGCCATTATAAATGCGTCTGCGATATTTGGCGATGGTATATCTCTCTTTTTCAAGTCTTTTTTACTCTCAACTTTAACTTTACCGAGATTATCTTCATCTTTGTGAGGTGTTGCTAACTCTTCTTTGAGTTGTTCTAGCTCCTTAATGTCTGAACTTATAGAGATTATCTCATCTTCTTTATATGGTTTATCTTTCATTACAGCGTTGTAAGTATTTTTAAACAGTTCAGATACCTCGAACCATGACTGAGCTTTGAGGTTAGAAAACATATCTTTATTTTTTATCTTGGTATCTCTGTAAATCTTGTCAGGGTCTCTTACTTTATCCCCTGCATTGAATTTACTGTACTTTATTTTAACATTTTCTGATTTATTTAGTCGTTTGTATGTACTTCCAGCACTTGCTCCTACCCCGATACTATCGTATATGATTATAGAGTTTTCTTTTTTAGCTTGTTTAAACACTCTCTCGGCACTCTCTTCGAGTTCATCTTCTTTAGCATCCCATTCATCCACTCTATAGGTTAGTATGCCGTGTGTCTCAACTGTTGCACACTTGTCATCTCCACTATCTGCGATGTCGTAACCTATTTTGTATTGCCCTGTTGGTTCTATTCCTAAGACTTTGTGAGCATCTATTGAGGCTTCTATCCAAGAGCGTTTTATTATTGCATCATTATCATCTAGTTTAGGGTGTCCTAAATACACATGATTGTATTTTTCCTCATCTTCTAGTTTCGCCTCTTCTATATCTAGTCGTGCTGTTTCAGATAAAAAAGGGTTTTCAGTATAGTTAATGTATCGCTTTATGCAGTCTTTGGGTGTGTTTACTATAAATCTCTTGTAAGTAAAGTCTGTTACAAGTCGAGGATTAAAAACTAGCCATATTTCAGATCCTTGCTTTCTGATTGTAGGTTTTAAAATCTCCCATTGTTCCTCTGTTAGTGCGTGAGCTTCTTCTATGTAAAGTATATCTACACCTTCAGTAGATTTAATTTCCTCTATGTTTCTGTTTATTCCATAAAAAAGGAACTCGCTCCCGTTGTTGTTTTTTATAGAAGTATTTAGTATGGCGTAGTTGTTTTTGTATCCAAAGGCATCTATTTTATCTTTCAGTAGCGTATATACAGAATCTGTAATCTTGTTTTGAAATTGTCTTACTGCTAGTATTTTTAGAGGTATTTTATTGGTTGCGTATATTAAACGACCACAAGCATCGTGAGACTTAGAAGATGCACGACCACCATACAGCACTTTGTATCTTGATGGGGTGTTCCAAAAGTCACGAAGTGCTGGGTTCATTAGCATTTAGTTTTCCTTGTAAAGGTCTGATATTGTTTTTGGAGCATCATTATTGATTTGAGTGTTTACTCTTATTTCTGTTTTACTTGCTTGAGGATTTGCTATGCTCTCTATGTCTTTAACGGATGATACGCCTGCTTTTATGTCTTGAGATGTTTCATAGATACCATCTTTGATTCCTCTTCCTATCAAGCCCTGAAATGCTTTTAACAGTTTTCTATCATTTGAGATTAAATCATTATCCTCCAGTATAGTACCTATCTTATCAATAGCAATTTCTTGTTTTATTGGATCGTTTTGGGTGTTTCGGGAAATATTATCTAAACTATCCCTAAACTCGTCTATGTGGGTATTCAGTCCTCCCATAACTTCCCATTTACCTGAACTTACTTTATTAGCAAGAGTCTTTTTCGCTACTCCATACTTTTTGCTTATTACTTCTTGACTTATTCCATCTTCATAAGCCTTTTTAACCGAATCCCAATCATACTTACTTGGACGAGCCACTCTTGATTTCCTTTGGATTATCTTGTTTTGTATCGTCTACCCATACAATCTTATAACTTGCTAGTGCTTGTGGGTTAAAGTATCTGCTACACATTAAGAGTTCTCTTCTTTGTAAGTAGTCCATGATACCTCCTCTCCGTTTATCTTTATAGTGTC
>JAYELK010000046.1:0-4258 GCA_034717415.1 Campylobacterota bacterium
AATATAAATGTTATTATAGACGGTAAACCTAAAGCTACTGATAGTGTACTTAAAATATCTATTACAGATGCTGTTAGTTCAGGAAATATGGCTGTTGGTCATAATAAATTTATAGTAATTTCGGGAAAACTTTATAAAGGTAAAAAACTGACATCATCTTTTAAAGCAGCAAGAAGATCCGGTGGTGGATACTTTGGTGGATATAGAAGTTCATGTAGTGTTTTAGGCAGTTGTGCTAAAACTCTTGGAAAAGATACGGCTTTATGGTTAGTTAATCCAATCAATAAGTCAAAACTTGGGGATGCTTACTTAATTCATTAGAGTAAAACAGTTTACTCTTTTTTTTGAGATAGTGTTTATACCCAAATAAATTCTTATGGAATTATTTGGGTTATAGCACTATCTCATTCCTTCCTGTGTTAAATCAAAATAAATAAGAGAAATTTATGAGTAAATTTATAGAGTATTTTATTGCCAATAAGCGTCTAAACTACATGCTTCTGATTTTTTTGGCATATATGGGTGTGAATGCTTATATAAATATTCCAAAAGAGATGTTTCCTGTAGTTGAACTTGATAAGATAAGTGTTAGAGGTGCTTATGCTGGTACAAGTGCTACAAATATGGACAGAATGGTTGTCCGTGATATAGAAGACTCTCTTAGTAATATCAATGGCATTGATAAAGCTGAAACAACTATTACTCCTGGTACATTTATCATAATCTTAACACTAAATGAAAACTCAAACAGAATTAATCTGCTTAGTAAAGTTAAAGATTCTATCGCACTCTCAAGACAGTATCTGCCCTCAGATATGAATGAGCCGACAGCAAAACTTTTAGATAAGACCAAATCACTTATTAAGCTTTCTATTTCTTCAAAATCTCTTTTGAGGGGCGAACTTACAGTTATCTCTCAGGAGATAAAATCAAAACTATCAAAGATAAAAAATATTAGTGATATCTCTATTCGAGGTGATTCGGATGAAGAAGTTTCTATAAAGATTAATTCACAAGCGATTATCGCTTATAATCTTAACCCTGCTAGTGTTCTTAGTGCTATATCAAACTTATCATATATCTTCCCGATTGGAAATATTGAGGAGAGAGGAAACTTCGCTTTTGTTTCTACTGTAAATGGAAAAGCAAATATAGAGGAGTGGAGAGAGAGCATACTTGAAGTTGAGGGTAAATACTTAAGACTCGGTGACATTGCTGAGGTTGAGATACACTATCCACAGACAAATACCCTCTCTTCTTTTAACAATAATGCTACTTTGACTTTGATAATCTCAAAAGGTGAAGAGGGTAATGCTATAGATCTCTCACAAGAACTTAGAGATAAAATCTCAGAGATACAAAAACATTATGATGAGGTTATATTTAACTTCTACCAAGATAGCTCAAAACCTATGGAAAAAAGGCTAAATACTGTTATCTCAAACTTAATGTTTGGGCTGATTTTAGTTTTTATATCTATGGCTATTTTGATAAATCTTCGTATCGCTTTTATTGTGGCTCTTGGTATCCCTTTTTCATTTATCATAGGCTTACTCTTTATCTACTATATGGGTTACTCTATAAATATCGTTTCACTTTTGGGTGCATTGATAGTGATAGGAATAGTTGTTGATGATGCGATAGTCGTAAGTGAAAATATACAGAGGTATATAGATGATGGTATGGAAGCTACCCAAGCTTCTCTTGTTGGTGTAAAAGAGATGATACTTCCTATATCTCTGGCTACCATTACTACGGCAGTGGCATTTCTGCCTATCTTTATGCTTCATGGAGAGATAGCTCTCTTTTTGGTTTTGATTCCCATCGTTGTTGTGATGATTCTGCTTGGTTCACTTTTGGAGAGTTTTCTCTTTTTACCACTTCATGCACAGGAGTTTTTAAAAAAGAGTAATAATTTTATAGATTGGAGTGCATTTCAAAATCTATATGAGAAGAGTTTACGATTTTTTATAAGATATAAAAAAATATCATTGTTACTGTTTTTAATTCTTATCCCTATTTTAACACTTATGACAGCTAAATCTATGAAGTTTCAGTTCTTTCCAAATTTTGATGGAAATAACCTCTATATTTCTGCAAAGCTCGATATAAATACTCCACTTGAAGATACTTTTGAGATAGCAAAAAAGATAGAGGCTGAGATAATAAAATATGGGGATGAGTTTTCACTAAAGACAACCTCCTCAACAGCTGGATATAGAAGAAGTCTCTCTGGTGAGACTGAACTAAATAACAATGTTTTTTATATAACTTTAGAACTTCATGAAAGGGCTGAAACAAATTTTATAAACAAGTATATAAACCCCATACTAAATTTTAGTTTTGAGTTTGAAGATGAATATGCTATTCGCCTAAAGAAAACTTATGAGTTAGCACCTCGCGTAATGGAGTTAATTAAACCATTTAAAACCAAATATAAGATGGTGGATTTAGGAGTTGTTGAGGATAAAACAGGGCTTATTCGCAGTGATATTCAGATAAATCTATCTGGTAGTAATGATGTTGCTTTGGAGAGTGCAATTAAGAGGCTTTCAAAAGAGATCTCTGTGATTGACGGTGTTTCAAACTATAGTGATAACATTCGTTATGGAAAGATGGAGTATAAGATAAAAGTAAACTCTTATGGGGAGAGTTTGGGTCTTAGTGAAGCTTCAATATCAAGAGTTTTAAGTGGTTATTTTTTACAAAAGAGACAATCTACCACCTTTAATGAGAGAGGGGTGATGGAGATAAAAACAGAGGATTTACAAAAAGACAATACTCAGACTTTGCTAGATTTCAACATACCACTTAGTGATGGTCGTTTTGTTAAGCTAACCGATGTTGCAGAGATTATAAAGATAAGAGATTATGAAAAAATCAACAAACTAAATGGAAATATCGTAAAAACACTTTTTGCCAAAGTCGATAAGAGACATATTACACCTGAAGAGATTTTAACTATATTGGAACCAACTTTAGATGAGATAGCCGGTTTAGGTATAGAAGTAAATCTTTTGGGTGAAAAAGAGAAAAACAGAGAGTTAAAGGGTGATATGAAAAACACGGCTGTTTTAGCAATATTTTTGATTTTTTTAACACTGCTTTTGATTTTCTCAAAAATTAAATATGCTCTTATGGTTATGAGTGTGATTCCTCTCTCTATCTTAGGTGCATTGGTTGGTCATAAACTTTTAGGAATGAATCTTAGTATGCCATCTATGATTGGTATGTTTGGTCTTGCCGGTGTTGTTATAAATGATGGGATTATTATGTTGGATTTCTTGCATGGCACACATAAGTCAGAGGAGTTCTTTACTCGTGCAAAGCTTAGACTTAGACCTATTGTTATCACATCTGTTACAACATTTTTAGGTCTTTTTACCTTAATCTTTTATGCTTCAGGACAGGCTGTTATCTTGCAACCTATCGCTATCTCTATAGGTTTTGGATTGATTTGGGGAACGCTTTTAAATCTTCTCTATCTTCCGACACTTTATGCTTTGGTTAATGGGATTGACACAAATTCACATGCCAAGCTATTTGATAAGAAGCAGATATAAAGCACCCCAAAGCAAAAATATAAAAAATCCTAAAATAGCGAATGTTATGGCAAGTCTTAGAAAAAGAAAAAAGAAAAATTTTAATAGAGGTGGCACTACTTAGACCCTGCTGTAACTATTTTTGTCAATTATCTCTCCATATATAATAATAAAGTGTATAATTATATCAATAAACAAATAAATAGTAGGCTAAAAATGGCAGCATCTCAAAAAGCTATAGAAAATTCAACACGACTTCGTTATATAAGAGCATTAGAGAGATTTCATAAAAGTATCATATCTTATCTGCTAAATACTCCTCAGTTAACTCAAAAAGGTTTTGATAAAAAGATTGACAATGCTTTAAAACTTCTAAATAGAGTAGATGAAATAGCACTATATAAGGGTGAACTTCAAGATTTGCAAAAGTTAGTGAAAAAGATAATTTTGCTTAAAGATTCAGACAAAGATGTGGATGATATAAGAGAGGAGATCATTTATAGTTCCAATCAACTAGATAAAAGTAAAAATGCAAAAAGATATAAAAAAGATAAACACACTAACTCAAAATATGAAGATTGGGAGTAGGTAGTCAGTCCTGAAAAACCAAGAAAACCCCTGTTTTAAGCACTTTAAAGCCAATAATTAGCTATAATTTCAACAATAAAAACAGCTTTAAAAATACTAAACCCCTAAAATAGGACAAGAGTCTTGTC
>JAYELK010000047.1:0-4218 GCA_034717415.1 Campylobacterota bacterium
CTAAAGAGCGAACGGTTGAACGGTTAAAAATATTTTTCATCTCCAACATCTCAACAGCAAAAGTTGATAAACCTTTTGAGAGATTATCTTTTGAAACTATACGAGTAAACAAAGAATCAAATATACTAAACTTCATAACAGCAGCACTTACAAAAAAGCCCGATTGAGCCATCAAGACAGCTATCCCAATACTTTTCATCAATGAAGATTTACCACTAGAATTAATCCCATAAAGCAGTACGCCGTTAATATCATGCCCATCATGCACACCGACTTCAAGCATAACAGTCTCAGGATGAGGCAAGTCCATATGTTCACGATTGCCCATAACTATATCATTTGGAACATAGATCCCACCACGCTCTTGAACCTCAATAAGAGGATGACGAAGTTGCATAATCTGCATAAAATTTTCATCCTCTGCAACATCTACTATCATCGGTCTGGAATGTTTATAAGTCCCAGCCACTTTTGATGAACTTACGCCCACATCCAAATCTGCTACATAACCTATAACTCTATCAAAAAGGAGAGAGTATCGTCTCTCATAGATCCCTTGAAGTTGTATATACTTTCTCTTTACAAGCGTAACAATTTTACGACGGTTTTTCATGATTTTATCAGATAAATTATCTGTAAACTCTGAAGTTATTTTTACACTATTTGTAAGTTTTTTAACACTAAATTTTGCAAAATCTTCATGCTTTTGAAAATCACTTTCAATCTGTGAAAATCTATTTTTACTAAGTGAAATATAATAGCCATCTTTTTCTAAAAGTCCCAAAGTAACAAGACGATTAACACTTCCGGCATTAGCACTAACCAAAAGAGTCTCAATACGAGCCATAATATCCTCAAAAGCTATAAGCATAACAGAGTTCTCATGAACTAAAGTATCTATAGTCTCATCAACCCCACTCATCAAAAAGTTCTCATCAACTGTGTTGTTTGTAAAACGGCGAGAAACATCAAGGTCTATACTCTTACTTATATCTCGTAAAAATTCATCAACTTCACTCTCATGAAAAGGCGTTTTTTGAATCTTGTGTTTTTTAACATAAAGCATCAACTCTTTAACACTAAGCATAGAGTCATAAAGATGATTCATCTCAAAGGGATGAAGCCGACCAAGATTAAGACGACGAGAAAGTCTTTGGAGATCATAAACACCTCTCATAGTCTCATCAAGCAACCTTACATGCGAAGAGACTCTCTCAATAAGATTATAGCGTCTCTGTAATTCATCTTTTTCCATAATAGGATTTAACAATCTCTCTTTGAGAAGCCTTCTACCTATCGCGGTTGCACTCTTGTCTATCATCTTCAAAAGTGTAAACTCTTTTTTATCTTTTGAGATAATTCCAACTTGTTCTAGTGCATTGTTTCCAAGATAGACAAAACGACGATTATCTATAAGAGTTGGTCGATTTAGTTTTTGGACTATGTGAATATCATGTTCTATAACAAAATGAACTAAAACCCCAAGAGATTCCGTTATCATTGGACTTCTCTCCAAATCTAAATGTTCGATGGGAGAGAGAAGTGATTCTATCTGATAAACCTCTCGAAAAAGTTCATTTTGAAAATCAATCTTTGGTCTATCATTGTTTACACTATAGTGATAATGCTCTGGAATTTCAAGGTAACTCATAACATGTCGCTGATCATCAATACCATCTAAAAAAGTAATCACAACCTCACTTGTTCTATAAATATTTAGAAGGTTAAAAACCTCATCAAGTGCATAAGATTGGTCTTCACTTGTTCCATGCGTTTCATAAAGAAAAGTTTTTCCCGTTGTTACATCTATGGCAGAGTAACCAACTGTGTAAATACCCTTATATTTATCAACTAAAAGTGAAACTATGTAGTTATCATCACTGTCTACGATATGGTCAAAATTTGTTCCCGGAGAGACAATTTGTGAAATATAACGGCTTATCTTTGGTGGATTGCCTTTTTCTAAAGAAGCTTTGCTTTGCTTAACAACAATAACCGTGTATTTTTGCTCTTGTATCAGACGATTTAAGTATCTCTCAAAAGAGACGGCAGGAACACCTGCTAAAAGTGGGTTTTTATCTGAGTTTTCTATGATATTTTTATTTTTTTTAGTGAGTTGTATATTTAACAGTTCAGCTATCTCTTTAGCCTTACCAACCTGCTCTTCATCATTGTTTACTTCATAAACTTCAAAAAAAGTTCCAATTTCCATAAAAATAACTGTATCATGACCATACTTCTCTTCAAAATATCTCTGTAAATCAAAATATGTTTGGGTAAGAAGTCTATCTTTGTTATTTAAAATATCACTTATATCAGATGATCTCATTTATCACTTTTCCATAATTGTTTATTGTTGTGATTATATCATAATAATATAGCTACTATTGCGATGTTAAGGGAATGTTAATCAGTTGTTAAATATAATATTTGACATTAAATAGTTTAAAAATATACTTTCATCATTACAAATAATTTATCTTTTTTTGGGCCTTGGTGTTTCTTTTTGAGGGTTTAGGGAGTTAGTCGGTATCCCCTAGAAAGGAGATAGTTTATGTACATTGTACTTACTATAATGACCTTAATATTTAAGACAGAAATTCAGCTAAATTAATTTCTAAAAAGATAAGTTAGTATAGCTTCTTTTTTCATACTGAGGTTATACCATGATACCTATTATTACTATAACAGAAATATGGCTTAATGATTTATCTGGTTTTCCGTTGTGTCGTTTTTTTCGTGAATAACGAAAATAGACACCATCATACTTAGTGCTGTAATCTTTATCGTAAGGTAACAAATAGGTAACAGTGAAATAGTATTTAAAGGATTGTTCTTCAGGTGGTGGACAAGACCACTTCTACATGGCTATAAGTTACCCTATAATAGGCACTTTCAAGAATTACCTATAAAAAAAGGTAACATATAGGTAATACCATTGCTAAACTGCAACTACTTGATTATGTACAAATTTTATATCTAAATGACATCCCACGGCTGTAGCATACTTCTTTAATGTTGCTAATGAAGGAGAGTGTAGACCAGAACTTAGTGCTGATTCAAGTCTTGTTATAGCAGCTTGTTTAGTTCCCATAATATCTGCTACTTGTGATTGATTTAATCCGGCCACTTTTCTAGCGTAAAGCATCTCGTTTAGAAGTTGAAATTCTAATTCTAAATCATCATATTCTTTTTTTACAGTTGTATTATTTAATGCTTTTTGTTTTAGTTCTTCATGAGTCATTTTCTTTTACCTCTCTTAACCTTTTTAGTGCAATATCCATCTCATTTTTAGGTATTTTTTGAGACTTCTTTATAAAACTGTGAAGCATAATAATATTTTTACCAACCTTGGTACAGTAAAATACTCTACCGATACCTTCTTTACTTTTTAAGCGAAGTTCAAACAATCCATTACTTAATGCTTTTGTATGTGGTAAACCTAAGTTGGATCCATGAATAATCATTATATCCGTAAGCCTCAAGTATCTCGCTAAAAGTCCATCTGGTAAAGATAGTATTTTACTTTCAACATCACTGTTAAAATATTCTATATTCCAATCCATCGAGTAAATTATAACATATATGTTATATTTAATCAAGATAGCATATTATCAATTCTATCAACAAAATATACATGATTATATTATCCCATCGCTACTTCTTACCCACCCATTACCCATCCCATTGAGCATAAAACACTCTTCTTGCGTGAGTAACGAAAATAGACACCATCATACTTAGTGCTGTAATCTTTATCGTACTGTAACTCTTTAGTCTCTACCATAATTTCATCCTTGAAAAAAAAGATAACAAATAGGTAACAGTGAATGTGTTTGAGTATAATTATAACTAAATGAAAATGTTTTAGTAAACTTCATTAGATAGGTGAATGTGATTGAAAATTATTGAAAGTGTTAAGTCTTCAGGTGGTGGACAAGGAGAGATTCGAACTCTCGGTAGGATTACTCCTACGCATCCTTAGCAGGGATGTGGTTTCAGCCACTCACCCACTTGTCCATTTGAAGACCGAGATTATAGTAATTATTTCATAATAATTAGCTTAAAATTTAACTTTTAGGTTAATTTTCCACCCCAATCCTTTAAAAACTAAATTTCAAGAGTTGAGCAATAGAATCCTCTAAATCCCACCTATTGTTTACAAGTTGTTCTTGGATAGATTTTGCACCATTAAGGTGTAAAATATTAAGAATTACA
>JAYELK010000048.1:0-4207 GCA_034717415.1 Campylobacterota bacterium
CTAACCTGCCCACTACCATAAATCTTAAACTTATAAGTAGTAAGCCCCTCTATCCCCATAGGTCCACGAGCATGAAGTTTATTTGTACTTATCCCAACCTCTGCACCAAAACCAAAAGCACCACCATCCGTAAATCTTGTTGAAGCATTAACATAGAGTGCTGCTGCATCTATAGAGTTTAAAAAGTTTTCAGCAGTTGTTATATTTTCAGTGATGATAGCTTCAGAGTGACCTGATGTAAATCTTACTATATGCTCTATCGCACCCTCAACACCCTCAACTACTTTAATATTTAAAATATTAGCCAAATACTCTGTATCAAAATCTTCATCGGTCGCATTTGCAACCCTAATAATTTCTTGAGTATTTGCACAACCTTTAAGTTCAGTTGATGCTTTATCAAACGCCATTTTTATCTTAGGTAGTGCATCTTTTGCTATCGCTTTATCTACTAAAAGAGTCTCCATAGCGTTACAAACACCAGCTCTTTGTGTTTTTGCATTTATGGCAATAGCAATTGCATTATCTAGTTTTGCATCTTTGTCTATATAAGTATGACACTGCCCCTTATCATGTTTTACAACACTTACAGTTGCATTCTCACTTACATGTTTTATAAGACCAGCACCACCTCTAGGGATAATCAAATCTACATACTTATCCATCTTTATAAGTTTATCAACACCTGCTCTTGAAGAGTCTGGAATAAGTGAGATTAAAGATGATGGCAGATCATTTTTAATAAGTATATCTTTTAAAATCTCTGCTATGGCTTTATTAGAATTTTCAGCCTCTTTTCCACCTTTAAGAACACAAACATTTGAACTTTTAAAACATAACGCAGCAGTATCTGAAGTAACATTTGGACGAGATTCATAGATAATTCCTATTACCCCAATAGGAATAGATACTTTTTGTATCTTAAGACCATCTTCTGTAACCCAACCATCAAGAACACGACCAACAGGCTCTTTAAGTGCTGCTATCTCTTCAATGGCAACTGCCATACTTTCTATGCGAGACTCATCTAAAAAGAGTCTATCCATAAGTGCAGATGAGAGATTATTTCGTTTTCCATCACTCATATCCAGTGCATTTGCATTGATTAAACTTTCATCATTATCTCTAAGTGCTTGAGCCATCTCTTTTAGAATTCTATTTTTTTCACGACCACTAAGTGTCGATAAAACTCTACTTGAATTTTTAGCTTCTTGTAAAAAGGCTTCCATTTTCATCTCCTTGGGTTGTCATAATTTTTATATTTTATCCACTGATGTTACGCACTATAATGAGCAAAGCCCATTATAGAGGCAGGGACTAAAGTCCCTACAACCCCCTAAAGCTATAAAAAGCAAGCTTTTTAAGAAAATAAATATCTTTTACGAACTTTTTAACAAAAGTGCGTAAGGTCACTTATCCATATCTTTTAAAACTAAAGTTCTATAAGCTTCATCTTTTGGAATAAGTCCAGCTTCATATAAAAACTGTGAGGCTATAAAGTTCATCTTTTTTATCTTATCATATTTTGCGTAACTTAGATATAAAATATCTTTTGCTCTTGTTACTGCCACATAAAAGAGTCGCCTCTCCTCATCAAGTGAGCCACCTCTTTGCATCAGTTTTCTGTTTGGAAATCTGCCATCCATCAAATCAACTACGAAAACTTCTTTATACTCTAAACCTTTTGAGGCATGTACACTTAGCAGATTTACACCCTCACCTTGGGTCAAATCTGATGAACCTAAAATCATAGCATTTAAAAATCTGTCATGTTCACCATATGGCTTTGAAAGTTCTTCTAAAAGTATCATTTTTCTCTCTATTTTTGAGAGTGATTCTGTTTTTTGTTTTTCATCAACAGTTCCATCTTTAAGAGTTGCTCTTTTAGTTGAGAGAAGATCAGAGATATAACTATAAAAGGCAGAAGAAGCTATCTTTCTAACAATAGTTCTTGGCTGTTTTATCCCCTTAAGTTCACGATATATCGTATAAAAATTATATAAAAAGGTAGCACTCTCTTTTGTAAGTTTTGGATGCTTTAAAATTGGATTTTTCATAAACTTGGACTCAAACCCGAGTTTTGCATACTTACCTACAGCACCAAGTTCTAAAAAATCATCAAACAATCCCAGCTGATGATTTAGCTTTCTCTTCTCAAACGGATTTTTAATCGACTCATCAGGAGCATAAACCCCGTGCATAAAAGAACCGTCACCAAGCGTTTTAAATGCTAAATACAACTCTTTTGCCATCGCACTCCCAACTCCTCTGGCAAACTCAAAAAGATGAATAAACGCCATCATATCAGACTCATTTACAAGCAAAGTATAAAAGTCTAAAACTGCTTTAACCTCACGAGAATCAAAAAAACTCGTACCTCCCTTTCTTTTACATGCTATACCAAGTTCACGAAGTCCTACTTCTATACCATCAGCAGAGGAGTTGTTTCTAAAGATAACTGCTATCTCTTCATGAGGTGTTTGTGAGTCTCTAATTTGAGCAGCCATGGCATGATACTGATCAAAAAGTTCATCATAAGCTAATAGTTTTGGGGCTTGTGACTCACTAACTCTTGTTACCTCTAATTTTTTTGGATAGATCCTCTCATTATGCTCTATTACTTTTGTAGCAAGTGAAAGTATAGGCATAGTTGAACGATAGTTTTTAGTAAGTGTATGAACCTTGGCATGTGGAAATTTAGTAGAAAAAGAGCCGATTATAGAGATGTCTGCACCATTAAAAGCGTAGATACTCTGGTCATAATCACCGACACAGAAGAGTGAGGGTGGACTCATCTCATCTATAAGTGTGCCTTGAAGTGCATTTGTATCTTGATATTCATCCACAAGCACTTCTTTATAGCCCAAATCTTTAGTTTTACATATCTCTCTAAAATTAATCAGCAAATCATTAAAGTTTAAAAAACCATACTCTTTTTTCAAAGCCTCAAACTCATCAATTATATCTGCATAGATCAGAGCAAACTGCTCATGTTCAACATAATTTTTTCCTACCCAACTCTCAAAATCTTGCTCAAGTTCTGTATTTTGGTAAAAAGAGTAGATGTCATAGAGATAGTTACCACCATAAGGAGTGACCTCAGCTTCTATGTGCATAAATGATCGTTTTTCAAAAACACTTCTAAAAAGAGTTTTCAGTTCTCTTTGCTGTTTTAAAACTACTTTTTTACTCTGTTTTTTCAACCATCTGTAACTAACAGCATGAAAAGTACCTGCATCTATTTTAGAAGCTATATCTTTTCCAAAATAGAGAGCCACTCTTTGTACCATCTCTGCTGCAGCTTTATTTGTAAAGGTTAAAAGTAAAATCTCTTGTGGCTTAACTCCTGAGTTTAAGAGATGCCCTATTCTTCCCACTATAGTAGAAGTTTTACCAGTCCCAGCAGAAGCAATAATAAGATTTTCATTAGCTGTAGAAGTAGCTGCAGCATATTGCTCTTGATTTAAACGGGATAGTGGCATCTATGTTTACTCCTCTTATGGTAACTAAAAATGTGATTATACATCTATATTTTTAAAAACATCTTCATTTTTGCAGTAAATTTATTGCGATGTGATATAATTCCACATTATTTGATCAGGTGGCAATTATGCAAGTACAAAATGAAACTTTACATATCATCTCTAATGAGACAAAAGACAACATAAAAGAGTTAAGCGTTGTAACCCCCTCTATCTATACATCTATCTTTTCAAAGTATGCTATCTCTCATGATACAGACTTAAGCGACGAGGATAAAGTTACAAATGATTTTTTAAATGAAAAAATATTTCTTTTTGAAGATCTGCAAAATCAAACATCAAAAAATGCTTTGGAGCTTAGTAAAAGCACAGCCAAAGCTATCTCTGCTATAAAAGAAAAAGACGATACAACCCTAAGTGAGGTTCTAAAAGAGACTCAAGAGTTGCGTCTTGAAATCGAAAAACTTAAAGAATCCATGTATAGAGATGAACTAACTGGAGTTTTTAATAGAAAATGGGTACATGATAATCTTGTAAAAGAAGAAGATGATAGCTTTAAGCAAAGTGGTACTCTCGCCCTTATAGATTTAAACTACTTTAAAGGTTCCTTCTAAAAAAGTGTGGGTAACTTTCAACCTAAATCTCCCTAAATTTATTATTAACCAATGAAAAGTCCAATTTTCCAGTTAGTAAATAGACGATTATCTTATAATTCTTAAATGTCC
>JAYELK010000049.1:0-4145 GCA_034717415.1 Campylobacterota bacterium
AATAGTGATGGAGTCAAAAAGATGTAAAGAGTAATTTCATAGCCTGATTGAAGTGTTTCCAGATTCAAAAAGATGAGTTTTTTATGAATTTGGAAGTATGGAGAATGTTATGGAATTATTTGGGTATTTACTTATGATTTACTTATAATAATTATAATTTCAACATCTCAATTATGTTTTCCCCTTTCATAAAAGAGATATAGATACTTCAAACAATTATTTAAAAACAGTCAAGCACTTTCCCTCCTTTTTTTAGCTTGACTGATTTATTGCCAAATCACAGCAAACTTAAGGATGCTTAAGTTTGCTGTGATTTGGCAATATGCTAAACTTCCACATGCCAAAGATTATTTTAACAACTCTAAACTCCAGATATACACACAGCTCTATCGCTCTTAGATATTTATATGCGAACTTAAATGAACTCCAAGAAAATGCTGAAATCTTAGAATTTAGCATCAATGATGCACTGCAAAGTGTTGCAGAAAAACTACTAATGAGTGAACCAAAGATCATAGGAATTGGCGTATATATTTGGAATGTCTCTTTCGTGCGTGAACTCATCCATCTAATAAAAAAAATATCCCCAAACACAACCATAGTTTTAGGTGGTCCAGAAGTCACACATCAACCATTTCGTGTTAATCTTGATGAAGCAGATTTCATTATACAAGGCGAAGGAGATTTGGCTTTTTACAGACTCTGCAGAGAGATTACAGATGCCAAAACACCAAAAGATAAAATCATAAAAATGAAAATGCCAAATCTTAAAGAGATTGAATTTCCATACAAATACTATACAGATGAAGATATACAAAACCGTTATATCTATGTGGAGGCTTCAAGAGGTTGCCCTTTTGAGTGTGAATTTTGCTTATCGTCTATGGATGAAAGAGTAAGAGCATTTAACTTAGATGAGCTTTTAGAAGAGTTTGAAACTCTTTGGCAAAGAGGTGCAAGAAACTTTAAGTTTATAGATAGAACTTTTAACCTCAACATAAAAACAGCCACTAGACTTTTAGACTTTTTCTTACAAAAAGAGTCTCCATATTTCGCCCATTTTGAAGTTATTCCAGACCATTTTCCAAATTCCATAAGAGAAAAAATTGCAAAATTTCCGCGAGGGGCACTACAGCTAGAGATAGGGATACAAACTCTAAATCCAGAAATAGCAAACAATATCTCAAGAAATTTGAAACTTGATAAAATCAAAGAAAATATATCCTTTTTAGAGCATGAAACAGAGGCACATATCCATCTGGATTTGATAGTTGGTCTTCCGGGTGAAAGCTTAGAGAGTTTCGGGAAAAATCTTGATAAGTTAGTTGGTCTAAGCAGTTGTGAAATCCAAATAGGCATACTTAAAAAACTCTCGGGAACCCACATAAACCGTCATGACATCAAACACGAAATGGTCTATAGCGATATACCACCTTATGACATCCTAAAAAACAACCAGCTCTCTTTTAACGATCTTCAAATTATGAAAAGGTTTGCCAGATTTTGGGACTTGACTTACAACAGTGGCAATTTTAAAAAAAGCATAACTCTTCTTTGGCAGGACGAGAGTGTTTATAAAAACTTTTATGCCTTTAGCATGTGGATATATACTCAAACCGACTCTACTTGGAAAATCTCACTTCAAAGGTTAGGAGAGTTGCTATTTAACTACTTAACAGAAGTTAAGGTTCTCGAAAAAGAAGTTGTCGCTCATCACATGCTAGAAGATATGATGAAACTAAAAGGCAGGGCAATACCTAGTTATCTAAAAGAATTTTCAGACAACTTCACAATAAAAGCAAAAAAAGGAACAGCAGGATTTAATAAAAGACAAAAATAGTGTTATTTAAATAAATATTAATAAATAACAATATACAATGAACAAAAGAATACACTAACTATTTTTAAAGGTATCGAATGGAAAATCTGCAAAACATCGTTAAATACTCCTCCTCACTAAAGCTTCTTTATGTAGAAGATGATGCTATGGCAAGAAAATCCACTCTATCTATTTTAGAGGAATTTTTTGATAATATACTCGTAGCAGTAGACGGAAAAGACGGTGTTGAGCAGTATAGACAAAACAAAATAGATCTCATTATTACAGATATAAATATGCCTCGCCTAAATGGTCTTGATATGATTAGAAAGATTAGAGAGTTTGACAGTGAAATAGCTATATTTATCTTATCTGCTTACAATGAGTCTGATTTTTTTATTGACAGTATAAAACTAGATATAGAGGGCTACTTGCTAAAACCTATAGATACAAAACAGTTTTTTAGTGTTTTACAAAAGATTATAGATAAAAAAATACTTCAAGATGAAGCCATGGCAAGTCTGAATCTGCTACATCAATATCAACAAGTAACAGATAAAAATTCTATTGTTTCAAAAACAGACAGCAAGGGACTTATTACCTATGCTAATGATGAATTTTGCAGAATCTCTGGATATAGTTATGATGAACTGATTGGTAAAAGTCACAATATCATAAGACATCCAGACACTAAACCATCTTTTTATACAGAGATGTGGAAAGTAATCAAAAATAAAAAAGAGATATGGAGTGGCATCGTAAGAAACCAAGCTAAAGATGGAAGTTCCTACTATGTAAAGTCAACCATTAAACCCATTATGGATCAAAATGGAGATATTGTAGAGCATATCGCTCTTCGCTACAATATCACCGATATTATGAACCCAAAAAAACAACTCCAAGATGCTACAAACTCTATGGATGAATGTGTAGTTGTTATTATAAAAATTGAAAACTTTGATGATACAGAAAAATATTATGGACATGAACTTTCTCAAAAAATTGAAAATAAATTTGCAGACAAACTCTCAAAGATAGTTCCTCAAGAGTGTAAATTTGAAAAGATATATATTTTAGGTGATGGTGAATATGCCTTTGTAAAAGATAAAAAAGAGTGCAATATCAGTGAAGAGAACATAATTTTAAATCTAAAAAAGTTTCAAAAAACTTTAAATACCGTAAAAATAGATGTTGGTGAGATTGATTATGATATATCTGTACTTATAAGCTTTGCATTTGGAAAAGAGTCTCTTGAAAATGCAAGATATGGTATAAAAGAACTTCTAAAAACAAATCATGACTTTATATTGGCAAGTAACCTTATAGAACAGGAGCGTCAATCTGCCAAAAAGAATATTAAAACGCTTAAAATGATTAAAAAAGCTATAGACAATTCCAAAATCATCTCATATTTTCAACCCATAATCAACAATAAAACCAAAGAGATAGAGAAGCATGAATCACTTGTACGACTCATTAATGAAAAAAATGAAGTTTTATCTCCTTTTTTCTTTTTAGATATTGCAAAAAAGGGTAAATACTACTCTCAAATAACTCACATAGTGCTTGACAACTCCTTTAATGCTCTAAAGCAGACAGATAAAAAGATCTCTATAAATTTATCAGCACTTGATATTGAAAAACCTCAAACTAGAGAAAAACTTCACAATCTCTTGCAAGAAAACTCAAAAGATGCACATAGAATAGTCTTTGAACTTTTAGAAGATGAACAGATAAAAGATTTTAAACTAATAAAAGATTTTGTATCTGATATAAAAAGTTATGGTGCCAAAATAGCCATTGATGATTTTGGAGCCGGATATTCAAACTTTGAAAGACTACTTGATTATCAACCTGATATATTAAAGATTGATGGAAGTTTAATAAAAAACATAGAGACTAACAGCTACTCTTTATCTGTTGTAAAAACCATAATCGCCTTTGCGAAAGAACAAAACATCAAAATAATAGCAGAGTATGTAGAAAATGAAAATATATATAATATTTTATCTTCCCTTGATGTTGATTACTCTCAGGGTTACTACTTTGGAAAACCAGATACACTATAAAATCAAGAATTTTTTAGTATAATAATCTGATGAATAATTTAAAACTCTTTTTCTTTCTATCGATACTGCTTATAACTACCCTTTTAGGTAATGAACCGTATGTTGATAAAGCATTAGAGGAGAAGATAGTTAAAAAATGGTTCCTTCTAAAAAAGTGTGGGTAACTTTCAACCTAAATCTCCCTAAATTTATTATTAACCAATGAAAAGTCCAATTTTCCAGTTAGTAAATAGACGATTATCTTATAATTCTTAAAT
>JAYELK010000050.1:0-4121 GCA_034717415.1 Campylobacterota bacterium
TTTTGGATTACCCACACTTTTTTAGAAGGAACCACATTTTTTTAATCACTCTAAGGATGAGATTATTAAAGCATTAAAATTTATTGTTGATAATAATATAAAAGATTTCAGTATTAATAAAAGTAATTTAGAACTTTCAATTGAACAAAAAAAAGAATTAAATTCAAGAATAAAATCATTTCACAATGACCCATCAATAGGTCGTTCGTGGAATGAAATTAAAAATACTATATCAAGATAATTATGGAGATTAGGCTACATCCAAAAGCAGAAGAAGATTTAAAGGAAGCATTAAGTCATTATTTTAAAATAGATTTAAATTTAGAAAAGAAATTTATTAATTATTTAGAACTAACATTTAATAAAATATTAGTTACTCCAAAACAAAATCTACATTCACTGAGACATCAAGCATAGGAAACTTACTTCTAAGTTCTAATGGTATTGAAGTTGGAAAACTTCTCAAAATAGATTTTCTAACAGCTTTTTGTAAAACGCTAGAAGCACCTGAAAGTCGTATGTTTGTGGCTGTTCCATTACTTTGAATATCGAAAATAGCGTGAACTGTGCCTTGAATATTTCTTCTTTTTGCCATTTTAGGATATTTTTTATTGGCGTGAATGGCATCTCTAATTTTACTTAAAAATACTCTTTTTTTAGCATCCAAATCTACCTTGGGGATGGGAGATTGTAGAGGCGTTGTTGTCACTATGGTCTGTGGTGTAGGAGCTGTATTGACAATAGGTTCACTCCAAATTTCCTTTATTTTTGGTTTAGGTTTTGGAATAACCTTTTTTTTAGGCTTTGGCTTTGGTTTGATTTTTTTCACTATTTTTTTAGGCTTTGGCTTTGGTTTGATTTTTTTCACTATTTTTTTAGGCTTTGGTTTAGGTTTTGGTTTAGGTTTAGACTTTGGTGGAATGATAATAGGTGTCTCTATCTTCTTTGGCACAGGAGGGGTTACCATCGCGATTTTTATTACAGATGTTTTGGGCTTCTCTATGGGTTTTGAAGCATTTAAGAGAGTGAGATAGGAGAATCCCAAAAGTGCATAGAGCATAAAGGTCAGCAGAAATGAGAAGCTATATCTAAATTTACTCATTTTGAGTCACAATTCCCAAGTTTTCATAGCTGTTTTTTTTTCAAAATATCCAATAAAAATACAAACTCTCTAAACTCTGCCTCTTTGTCACAATAGAGGTGTATAGGTGTTGTTTTGTCATGGCTTAACAATCGTTTTTCTACCTCCTCTTGGGTTATCTGCTCTTTGTCAAAAAAGATTTCACCCTCTTTTTTGATAGAGATTTTTAGCTCTTTTTTAGGAGGCTCTTTTGTCTCACTGCTAGAAGTTGGCAGGTCGAGTTTTATCACTCCTGTTTGGACAAATGAGGCTGTGGTCAACACTATAACCAACAGTACCAACATAATATCAATAAAAGGCACAACATTAATATCATCAAATTTTTGACGACGCACTACTGCTCCTTTTGATGGATAATCCACTGGGTTAAAAACTTATCAACCCTTCTATTGAGATGATTATAAAAGAAGATAGCAGGAATCGCTACTACTAGACCCATCGCCGTAGCTTTGAGTGCAAGGGCTAGAGAGGTCATAATATTTTTGACATCCACATCTCCTGTTTGACCCATGGTATAAAAGGTGATAATAATCCCCAAAAACAGTTCCAAGCAGACCAATATAGGGAGCATTTGCCCCAAAACTAGAGATAGTAGAGAGATTGTTGGTAATATCCAACTCCAAAGCCTCTTGGGTTTGATATGATTCTACTTTGACACCTCGATAAAAAAGCAGTCTCTCTATCCAAAAAAAGAGTACCAAAAAACTCATAAACCCCAACAGTCCTAATATCCCATAATCAACCATCTCACTTAATAATTTAACATCCGCATTGACCCCTTATAATCATTTTAGCTTAGCCCTCTAAATATAAATTTATTCTATTAAGGAGGAGTCAATCTTTCAGAAAATGTGAAACTTTTTCAAATAGAGGACTAAGCTAAAATGAGTCTATCATGGGCATCTCTGCCCACGAATTATCTAATGTTTATGTCTCTTTTTTTGCTCTGCTCCTATATCCAACATCTTCTGATACTGCTCTTTGGTCAATATCGTATAGAGTCTGTTTAGTGCATCAATATGGTCATTGGTAATCTCTCTTTTAATATCAATCAACGCCTCAATATCAGCTTTTAAATCCTCTTTGGTCTTCTGTTCATTGAGTACAGCGTTGGTGATTTTTTCCTCTATTGGCTCTGCTTTGTCCATCGCTCCATGAATTTTTGGAGGGAAAACAGCCAACATCTCTGCATCTATCTTATCGCTCTGCTCTTTGGTGAGATTAAGCGTCTCTTTGTTCATCAGTACGATTTTAACAGGGTGTGGAAGCTCTACTAGTTCTGCTACCTTGTGTTGCTCTCCACCTTTTTTGCCTCTTTGAGTTCTTTTACCCACATACTCACCTACTTTTTTTCTCTGCTCTTTTGTGAGTAGATTTTGAACATCTATTACACATTGCAGATGTGCTTTGGTAAGCTCTGCTTTTTTCCCTGCAATCTCATCAACAAGCTCTGACATCTCTTTGGTGATTTTGGTTCTGTTGCCCTCATCGCTCTCTAATAGTTTTCCCAAAGAGAGTTCCAACGCCTTAATCTCTTTTGCACCTTTGAGAATAGAAGACTTTCTCTCTTTTTTAATATTGACCAATTTCTCTATCTGCTCTTTTGAAAGCCCCAGTGTTGAGCTTTGTGGATGATGAAGTACCAAACCTAAAGCAAATGGAAGATTTTTTGGAATCAAAAAATAATCTTTTGGAAAATGCTCATGAGGGTTAAATTTGCTTACCTCACCTGCCATCTCTGTCATCTTGGCGTTCATCGCCTTTTTATCCATAGGGATATTGGCATCTGCCATGAGTAGAGTTGTTAAGCCTAGTGCTAGTGTTGCTGTTATGATTTTATTCAATCGACACTCCTAATATTTTTTATACTTATGATAATAACTAAATAAACTTATATTTTCTTGAAAATGATAACCGTTCTTACTATTTAAAAAATGGTTTGATAATCTCAACCCATTTTTCAATACGCTCTTCTGTCATGCCATCTTGATTGTCATCATCTATTACCAGACCTATAAAGCCATTATCATTAACTGCTGTTGATTCATCGTGATTATAACCATCGGTTGACCAACCATCACCTACAACTGTTCCACCATTTTTGACCACAACTTCATGCAGTGTTCCCATAGCATCTAAAAAGTTATCTGCATATCCCTCTTGGTCACCTACACCAAAAAAAGCCACGGTTTTACCACCAAATTCAAGACTACTATAGTCATCAAAAATATCATCCCAATCATCTTGAAGGTCACCCTCTCCCCAAGTGGAAGTACCAATAATAAGATGGCTATACTCTCCAAATGCCTCTGCCTCTATCTCTCCTACATCCACTAGTGATGCTTCTAGTCCCAATTTTTCATGTATCATCTCTGCTACACTCTCTGTTGCTCCACCGTTACTGCCGTAAATTATGCCTATTGCCATTGTTTTTCCTTTTATTTTAGTTGTTTGTTCCTCATAGAACGACATTTTTCAGCCGTTCTAGTACAGAATGAAAATGAATAAGGTATCACCTTCACTCTATACTCATCTTCTGCTAACGGTATCTTGTCGAGCAGTTTTAGCTGTATATGTTTCTTAAATTTATCATGTTTGGGATAGACCAGATAAATTTGTCGTATTTGGGTCTCTTTGAGTGTTTTGAGTACGGTTTTTAAGTGATGTGCAACAATCTCATCTTCATAAAGGGTTGCTCCACTCACCTTTTCATATGAGGGAATTAGCAGTGTTGGAGAGACCCCCATCTCCTTCTCTTTGATAATAATGCTGTTATCATATAGATAGACTTTAGCATTTTTATTGACCAGTTTGACTCGCTCATAGACCAGATGTAAAAACATATCATCAAGGTCAGAGACATATCCTAAATGTTGTGTCCAACAGTAACACTTAACTAGTTTTCCTCCTCATAAAATTTAAGATTGAACATCTGATTTAATTCATAAACTTTAGATTTTATCATTGGAATAGGTTTCTT
>JAYELK010000051.1:0-4105 GCA_034717415.1 Campylobacterota bacterium
CTTTATTTAATTATATAACTTTTTAATTAAAGATTACCTAGAAAAGCTAAAACCGGTAGAAAACTTAGTGATGTAGTTATCATAATCAATCAAACTCTCAACATATCCACTAAAAAATTTTGCATAAAAATATGCCCCATCCATAACTGGATAAGAGTATGTTGTTTCAATCGCACCAAGTCCTGTTGTTATATTTGCTCTACCCATCAGAGTTATCATATGTTTATCTACAAAATAGCTGAATTTTACAGAACTATATCCGGTATAATCCATAATATCAGGATTATCATCATCACTACCTGGTATAGGCAACCAAGCTTCTATATCTGTAACAAGAGTCTTGTGCTGAAGAGTTAGCGTTGTATATAAATAGTTAATACTTCTTGAACGATTTCCAGGGTTTTCATACCCAGCCGGATATATTAAATCTTCATTACTGCCCTGCCCGTTTGAGCGATGAGCATAGGCTACTTTAAGAGATTTCATCTTCAATACAGAGTCATCATCAAGAATTGGAAAAATCACAAAAAGTTCCGGATTGTATGTTGTCTCACGAAAAGGTGAAGATTTTGCATAGAGTTGCCAAAAAGCCTGATGCGTATAAGAAGCATAATATATCTCATCTAAACCAAACAAATCGCTTCCCACTTTAAGTTTCAGACTAACTTGCAACTCAGCTTCAACACTTTTATAACTATCAGTCCGAACATAAGATTTATAATCACCCTCTCTATAACCAAGAGGTAAAATATAGTTAACTTTATACGGCTTTACTCCAAAGTCACTGTTTAACCAACTCTGCATACTCTTTTTTGCTTGGACATCTTCTATATTTTCAGTTTTATAAGTTTGTGCTTCGGCAATAAAACCACATGCTACAATCAAAACAGAGAACAAAATCAACTTTTTAATCATTTCTACACCCTCACTCTATCTTCTAATGCTCTTGTTAATGACAATATATCTATATTTTCTAAACTCACCCCTGTCGGAACACCCTGTGCTATTTTTGAAAAACTCAAATCATAATCACTCAATTTATCTTCTATATATAAAATAACTGCATCGTTTGCTATGGATGGTGTCAAGGCAAAGACGACCTCTTGCACTCCGGCTTTTACAACACTCTCAAGATGAGAAACACTTAACTCCTCTAAAAGTTCTAAAACAAAGTATCTTCCGTCAAAAAGCCCATTCTCTTCTAAAAGCAATATATCTTTTGCATTTTCTACGATACACAACATCGTACTGTCTCTACTCTCATCACTACATATAAAGCAAATTTCATCTTCACTCATACCACCACATAGAGTACATTTTTTCAAACATCCAAGTGCATCTTCTATGGCATGTGACACCTGCATACCTACAAATGTATCTTTGATAACCATGTGATATGCCAATCTTGTAGCAGATTTTTTTCCTATACTCGGAAGTTCTTGTAACGCATCTACAAGACGATTAAATTTTTCCAATGACCCTCTCATTTACTCTCTTCTGTTATATTTTTTGGCAATAAAATCCAAAGTTTTAAAGGTGCTTTCAACTCTCCGGCTATCTCCATAGCTTCCTCTGTAAACCCAAAAAACATATCTGCTCTAACTGCACCTTTTATTGCTCCACCGGTATCTTGTGCCTGTACCACTCTGCTAACATTTTTCTCTTCTATATCAGCACTTAAGTAGAGCATACTTCCAAGTGAAATATATCTTCTATCTATAGCTACAGAACGATTTGGAGTAAGTTCAACACCCAAAGAACCTGAAGCAGAGTGTTCTCTCTCTTTAAAATATACTACCGACTTGTTATAGTTTAAAACCTCGTCAATTCTGTGAGGATTTTGTACAAACCAAGCTTTTATACTCTGCAATGAAATATCTTCAAGGGCTATCTCATTCTCGCTGACCAAGTATTTACCAATAGAACGATATTTGTGTCCATTTTGGTTATCAAAACCTATAAAAATAGTCTTCCCATCTTCAAAGGTAACTCTTCCAGAACCCTGAACCTCTAAGAAAAAGAGATCTACTTTAGAATCGGTATAACAGATGACTTCTGCATCTATAGATTCACTCTCGGTCTCTTCTCTTGTATAATATGGAACAAGTCTATTTCCATCTACTCTACCTCGGAGTCTGTAATCTTTGAGTTTTGGATATATTGAACTTAAATCTACAACTATCAAATCATTTGGGGTTTTATATATGGGGTAGATATATGGCTCTTTTTTCACCCAAGAACCTCTTAATTGTGGTTCATAATAACCAGTCAATAACCCCACATCTTCAAAATCTTTGTTACTAATCTGATAAGCTACAAACTCCCTTTCTAAAAACTCTTTTGGGTTTTGAGTATCTACTGCTTTTATACATAAATCACTATATATTTTTTCTGTTTTTGAAGTTTTACAACTCTCTATAAAAGAGTTTAAAGCAACTCTAAAATCTTCACTTTCCCAGTTTGGAAGATTTTGGAGTTCACTCTCTAAGAGATATGTCTGGGGCATACTTTTATATAAAACCTGAGGCTCTTTTGAACAGCCTAAGAAGAGTGTAATTATAATAAAAAAATAAATTATAAGTTTCATGAAAGTGATTATACTAATATTAAATTAAAAATGATATAATTCCGAAAAATATTATAAATATGCAGGAAACAATGGAAGATTTAAGTTATTACGAAATTTTAGAAGTACCTCAAAACGCAGATAAAACAACAATCAAAAAAGCATATAGAGCGATGGCTAAAAAGTACCATCCAGATAAAAATGCCGGTGATGCAGATGCAGAACACAAGTTTAAACTTTGTAATGAAGCATACCAATGTTTAAGTGATGAAAAACAAAAAAGCATCTATGACCGTTACGGGAAAAAGGGGCTTCAAGGCATGGGTGGAGGTAGTCGCTCTTCTGGTGGCTTTGATGATTTAGGTTCTATGTTTGAAGAGATGTTTAGTGGTTTTAGTGGAGGTGGCTCTCGTCGCCGTCAAAATCCGGCAGATATGGAAAAATATCCTCTTGATATGAATGTAGATATGTACATCAGTTTTCATGAAGCTATCTTTGGCTGTGAAAAAGAGATAGAGTTCTCTTATAAAACTTCTTGTAAAGATTGTAAAGGAACAGGTGCTAAAGGTGGAAAACTCTCTACTTGTAAGCAGTGTAAAGGTCAGGGTCAAGTCTATATGAAACAAGGCTTCATGACTTTTTCTCAAACTTGTCCAGTTTGTCATGGAGCAGGAAGCGCACCGGCTGAGCCTTGTAAAAGTTGTCATGGAGATGGCTATAAAGAAGTAAGAGAAAAAGCAACTATCAAAGTTCCGGCTGGGATAGACTCTGATAACCGTTTAAGAGTATCTGGCAAAGGAAACATAGGTAAACGAGGCTCTCGTGGTGACTTATATGTTACTTTTAGTGTAAAACCGGACAAACATTTTCAGAGAAATGGAAATGATGTATATATCTCAATCCCTGTCTTTTTTACACAAGCTGTATCTGGTGAAACCTTAACAATTCCATCACTAACAGGTGAACTTGAACTTAAACTGGATGTCGGTACAAAAGATAAACAGCATTTCACTTTTAGAGGTGAAGGAATCGCCGATGTTCACGGACACGGAAAAGGTGACTTAATCGCTCAAGTAGATATAACTTATCCTAAGAAACTAAATAATGAACAAAAAGAACTACTAACTAAACTACAAGAATCTTTTGGTGTTGAATCAAAACCACATGAAAGCGTTTTAGACTCTGCTATAGATACTATGAAGAGTTGGTTTAAATAAACTAACCAAACGCCAAAACTACACTCCCTATCACTATTACAGCTATTCTTGAGTATTTATCTTGAGATGGTTTGGGGCGAAATCTGTTTAAATCTTTAGTAAAAAATTCTACAACATCTAAAAAAGCTATCCACACTTGAGTAGCTATAGCTGTTACAAAGACCATAAATAGTAAAAGTTTTATAAATTCTAATATTGAATCTATTGTCGGCATTTAAATCCCTTAAAATATTATAGAAGATATTATCATAAATAGGATTAAATCTACATGCCAAGATATTAAAAGAAAATTTATGATAAACTGCTTCAATTAAATTACGAG
>JAYELK010000052.1:0-20127 GCA_034717415.1 Campylobacterota bacterium
AGGCTAAGTGTGAAAAATCTTTTTATACTTTTTCTTATCTTTGGCATGTGGAACTCTTCTTTAGCAGAGGATTTGATAGAGTATGATTATGAGTTGGATGCTTACTATACAAATATTTCTGCCTTTATAGACCTAGATAGAGATAATGAAATAGTAGATGCTTCGCATTATAGCGAGGTGGAGATATATTCGGATCTGCTTCTAAACTCTTTTACGCCAAATATCTTTTTGGTTGAGGCTTCCATGCATCCGATGGGCATAGCAGGATTACACTTTCGAGAGTACAATGAAGATATGTATGAAAGAAGTAAGATAGAAGAGTTTAATTGGGTAAAAGCATTGACAGCCGGTTTTGAAGAGCCTTATGCTCTTTCGTTTTTTATTGGTCGAATGGTTGTTTTTAAAAATGTAGAGGATGATTACATAGGTAAAAATAGAGCCTTTATAGGTACCCTTGTAAATATTGGTGATTATACAATTAAAGACAATAAAGCCCATTATGATAAATGGGCAGTAGTTGAATTTAAGCTAAAAGGTACAAGAGAAAAAAAGGATAGAGACCTTGACTGGAGTTTTAGAACAGGTTTTTGTTTTCATGAAAATAGAGATTTTGCAGATACTTTTTACATTGGTGCCAGAAGAAGCAGTATCGATTATAGAAAAAATGATTACTCTTTTATATATAATAGTGCTTTTTCAGCCATGGTAGCTGTGAGTTCTGAGACTTTTGAACTTACAGATGCAGAATTGATTTTAGAGAAAAAATGGCCACTAAGTTGGAGTGAAAAAATGAGTTTTGGACTAGGTATAGGTTATCTTTACACTGGAGCAGATAAATATAGAGGTCAGTTAAAAGATGAGGGGATAGATACTCATCAGCTTATCTTTAGACCAAATTTAAAATGTTAAAAGTAAGGGAAGAAATTGTTTGATTTTTTAGACAGCGATTGGTTTATAATAACTTTAGAAATAGTGTTTGTAATTTTGATAGCGTATGATGTGAAAAAATACACACAGACAAAGAAAAAAGAGTATGTTACAAATATAGTTCTTACCTTAGGCTTTGCTATTTGGACTCTTTACCCTATGTATAAAAGTTACTTTGGTTGGGATGAAGCACAAAAAACAGAGATGCTTTCTACATGCCATGATTCAAACAATACAGAGTTGTGCAAGTGCGTAGATGATGCAATATTTAAAAATTATATTTATGAAGAGTACAAAATTTTAGATAAAAATTCTACTGATTATAAAGAGTTTTTAGTAGAGGCAAAAGAGGAGTGCTTAGATGATAGCTGGTTCTAAAATTTCTTGTATAGGTATAGTCGGAGACGGCTGTGGAGGTGGGCGAGAATTTATCATAGAAGATGGAGTTCTTTTTGCCCATGACCCAGATACAAAAGAAGATATAATTTTGCTAGAAAATATCCACATGCCAAGAACTATAGGTAAAAAAGGATGTTTAATTACCATAGAGTGTAAAGATAAAAGAATAGAGTTTGATTTATCATCCCAAATAATTCCATAAGGATTTATAAAATTTATCTATGCTTGTGCTTAAGGGATGTTTAGTAAAAATTTTAAGCCACCTTATTGGTGGTGTAAATTTTTAATGAACTTGCCTTGAGTGCAATGATAGTTTAAATTTTTTATTCTTATGGAATTATTTGGGATCATCTATGATGGCTTCTTACTTATAACTTATGCTATAATTAAGGTAATTATTTTATAAAGTAAGGGTTGTGTTATGGGGTTTTTTTTCATTTTTTTCAAATTTTTCAAAACCGGATGAGAAAGTTGCAACGGTTTTTCGCTATAGTGATTACTTTACAAAAGATATGATTTGGGAAGTTGTCAGTTCTAGTGGTTCGATGATGCTCTTTTTTACTAAAAAAGATGGTTGGATAGGGGCAAATAGATATTTCTTTGAAACTTTTGGCTTTAAAGGTGTAGAGGATTTTCGTAAAAAATATGAGAGTATTAGAGAGATTTTTTAAGTGAAAGTGAAGAGGTTTTTACTGAAGATGACAAGAGTTGGCTCGATTATATAAAAAAATATAAAAAAGATGGTTATGAACTGACAATAGCCGATCATTTTGGAAATACAGTCTTCATTAAGGCAAAATGTCATAATCTTCTTCACTCCCCTGAACTATATATTTTAGAGTTAGAAGATATTACAGAACTTCATTTTGCAGAGTTAAAGACTAAAGAAGTAGAGCAGTTAAAGTCAAGATTTTTGGCAAATATCGGACATGAATTTAGAACGCCGATGAATGGGATACTTGGATTTGTTGAGTTGTTAGAACAGACATCTCCTAGTGGGCAGCAAGAAGAGTATCTTGAGATGATAAACAGATCATCAAAGAATCTTATGACTAATATAGAAACACTTCTTGATCTCTCTCAAATGCAAGGTAATAGGCTTAAAGTTGATAATGCTCCCTTTTCACTTCTTTTAGATATGGAAGCGATAGCACATAGTTCTGCTCTTGGGGGTCGAGAAAAAAAGGGATTAAAGTTTTAACCTTTATAGACCCTAAACTTCCACAAGAGTTAGATGCAGACTCCAAAAAAATTATCCAAATTATGAATGCTTTGATACAAAATGCACTAAAATTTACACAAAGAGGTGGAAGAGTTATTATAGAGATAAAACTTCTCAAACGACGACAAAATGGTGAGTGTAACATAGCTTTTAGTGTTAAAGACAATGGAAAAGGGATTTCACAAGAGCAGATAGCCTTGATTACTGAGCCTTTTAATTCAGGAAATCAAGCAGATGAGAGACTTGGTGTCGGACTTACTCTATCAAATGGTTTGGTGCATCTGCTTGGCTCTAAGCTAAATATTCACAGCCAAGAGGGAGAGGGTAGCTACTTTAATTTTGTATTGGATTTTAAAATCTCAAAAGGGCAATCATATAAAATGATGCCTAAAAAAAGAGTTAAGGTCTTGTTGCTTGACAGAACAAGAGTAGATGAGGCTAATTTTTTAACTACTTACCTTCGTTCATTTGCTATTGATGTAGTAAAAGCAAATATTTTAGATGAGCATGTTTATGATGGTGTTGAAGCACTATATATCATCGCAAACCAAGATGACTCCTCTTGGATGTTAAAACTCGGTACTTATAGTAAAAAATCATCTATAACAATGCTTCTTCATGAATCAGAAAAACTGCAAACAAAACTAACACATCTGGTTGATGAGGTGATTAATGAACCACTTCTACCTAGTGTAATCGCAAAACATCTGCATAAACTTTATGATATAGAGTCATATGTTAAGCCAGAAGATAAACTCAATATTAAAGAGAGTACGACAGCCTTAGTAGTTGAAGATAATTTGATAAATCAAAGATTGATACAGATATTGCTAAAAGAGTATGGCATGGCAGTCTCTACAGCTTCAAATGGAAATGAAGCAGTAGAAAAATGTGAAAAAAATAGATTTGATATAGTATTTATGGACATAGATATGCCAGAGAAAAACGGAATCTTAGCTACCAATGAAATAAAACAGAAAATTGCTCTAAATGGCAAGACTCCTGTTGTTGCTTTAACGGCGATGGCGATGGATGGAGATAGAGAGATGCTTCTTGAAGAGGGTTTGGACGATTACTTATCTAAACCACTTACTCGCGAAAAATTGGAACATATCTTAGATAAATACCTAAAAGTTACAGCTTCTTAGGCTGTAACTCCCTTTGTTTAATAACCATTAACATAATATTACTAAAATTTTTGAATTATAAGTAGAAATTACTTAATACCCTAAGGAAAACAGATATGAAAATAGCAAAAAGATTTTTAACAACACTTTTATTGGCAGGTTCAATAGCTAGTGCGCAAACATTAGTTACAGTAAATGGAACAGCAATATCTCAAAATGATGTAGATACAGCACTTATGAATGCAACACAAGGTAGATTTAACCAAGTTCCTGCAGATAAACAAGTAGAGTTTAGAAAGCAGGTTTTAGAATCACTAATAGCAAAAGAGTTGATTTTTGGAGATGCTAAAAAAACAGGTGTATTAGAGTCTAAAGATTTTAAAACTGAGTATGAAAAGGTTCAAAAGAGAGTTAAAAAAGAACTTGCTATTCAAGTTTGGCAAAAAAATGAGTTGGATAAGGTAAAAGTATCAAATAAAGAACTAAAAAGCTACTATGATAAAAACAAAGAAGAGTTTAACGAAAAAGAGAGTGTACATGCTCGTCATATTTTAGTAAAAACAGAAGATGAAGCGAAGTCTGTTATAGCTGATTTGAAATCTTTAAAAGGTGAGGCACTTAAGTCTAAGTTTATAGAGTTGGCAAAATCAAAATCAACGGGACCTAGTGGACCAAAAGGTGGGGATTTAGGTTATTTTGCTCAAGGTCAAATGGTACCGGAGTTTAATGATAAAGTTTTTACTATGAGCGTTGGAACTGTTTCAACTCCTGTAAAAACACAGTTTGGTTATCATGTTATCTATTTAGAAGATAAAAAAGCTAAAAAAACAAGAGCATTTACGGAAGTTAAATCATTTATAGACCAGAGACTTAAAATGGAAAAATTTAAAAGTATAATGAAAACAAAAATGGAACAACTACAAGCAAAAGCTATTATAAAATAGTCAGATGAATGACTCTCCAATATCTAAAATAACTTTAGATGGGAGAGATTTTCTTGTTAAAAGAGATGATCTTATAGATCCTTATCTTGCAGGAAATAAATACCGAAAACTCTATCCACTTTTACAAACTCCCTCAAACAAATTAAATAGAATTATCTCTTATGGTGGAACTCAGTCAAATGCTATGTTGGCGATAGCTGCGATGTGTAAAAATAAGGGTTGGGAATTTATCTACTACACCAAAACTTTAAGTAAAATCCAAAGAGAGCAAAATTGTGCGAACTACTTTCATGCCAAAAGGCTTGGCATGTGCCACATGGAAGTAGAACGAGACAGATACAAACAACAGATAACTACTCTTCGACCAAATTTGGATGAGAAAACTTTTATTATTGACCAAGGTGGAGCGATTGTTGAAGCAAAAGAGGGGTTGGAAGTTTTAGCTAAAGAGATACGAGAAGTGAACTTGACAAGTAAATCTTTAGCTAGAGACTTTAGCACTGGGGGAACATATTTGAACATTAAGTCTCTTGCTACTCCATCAGGAACAGGAACAACGGCTCTATACCTAGCTTTAGCACTACCAGAGTACAGAGTTTACACAACGCCGGCTATTGGAAATGTAGAGTATTTAAAAGAGCAGATGGAAGCACTTCATAAAATACCGGATAATCTAGTTATCTTAAAACCAAAAAGAAAGTACCATTTTGCGAAATTATATCCAGAGTTTTTAGAGATTTATAAAAAGACTTTGGCATCTGGTATTGAGTTTGATCTGCTTTATGCTCCTGGCATGTGGAAAGCTATACTAGAACAGACTGATGAGGATATTTTATATATTCACAGTGGTGGTGTTAGTGGAAATGAGAGTATGCTACAGAGATATAGACAAAAAGGTATGGAGATAGACTAAACTAACTTGACACTAAGTCACTCAATTTGGTATAATGATTACATATCAAATTAAAAGGACTTTTTTATGAATAATATTTTTGAAAAATTAACACACAATATGAGTGAAGCGATAGAGTCTTCAATATCTTTGGCGTTGCATAATAAAAATCAAGAGGTTGAGTTGGTTCACTTTTTGTGGGCGTTGCTTACAAACTCTAACTCTGTGTTAAATCAGATGTTTAATAAGATGAACATAGATAAGGTGGCGATGGAGTTGGATGTAAAAAGTCTTTCTGAGAAACTTCCAAAATCTTCTAGCGTATCAAAAGAGAATATCAGATTATCTAGAAATTTTGTTTCAACCCTTGAAGCTGGGGCTGGGCTTATGATAAAAAATGGGGACAGTTACTTAGCAGTAGATACATATATATTGGCAAATTTAAAAACTGAACCATTTTCAACAATCTTGGCAAAATATATAGATATTTTGGAGTTATCTAAAAATTTAGAGGCTTCTCGTGGTGGTGCTAAGATCGATTCTCAGAGTTCTGATGAAACTTTAGAGTCTTTAGAAAAATATGGTATAGATTTAACAGCAGAAGCAGCAGAGGGTAATCTCTCTCCAGTTATCGGTCGCGATGAAGAGATAGGTCGTATGATGCAGATTTTAATCCGTAAAACTAAAAATAATCCTATGCTTTTGGGTGAACCGGGAGTTGGTAAAACTGCACTTGTTGAAGGACTTGCTCAGAGAATTAGTGATGGGAATGTACCGACATCACTTCAAAACAAAAGAGTAATTGCTCTTGATATGAGTGCTTTGATTGCAGGGGCAAAATATAGAGGAGAGTTTGAAGATAGACTTAAAGCTGTAATTGATGAAGTAAAAAAGAGTGGAAATATTATACTTTTTGTTGATGAGATTCATACTATAGTCGGAGCAGGTGCAAGTGAGGGTAGTATGGATGCTGCAAATATCCTAAAACCGGCTCTAGCAAGGGGTGAACTTCATACCGTAGGTGCAACAACTCTAAAAGAGTATAGAAAGTATTTTGAAAAAGATGCAGCTTTGCAGAGAAGATTTTTACCTATCAACCTTGATGAGCCGACTGTAAATCAATCTTTGCAAATTCTTCGTGGGATTAAAGAGAGACTTGAAACTCACCATAATGTCACTATTACAGATAGTGCTTTGGTAGCTGCTGCGAGATTGTCTGATAGATATATTGCAGATAGATTTTTACCAGACAAAGCGATAGACCTCATAGATGAGGCTGCTGCTGAGTTAAAAATGCAGATAGAGTCAGAACCACATGCTTTAAGTTTGGCAAAACGAATAAGTTCAGAACTTCAAGTTGAGAGAGAAGCACTAAAGATGGAGGATACACCATCGAATGCAAAGCGTTTGGAAGAGATTGCAAAAGAGTTGGCTGATGTTGAGGAGAGGGTAAGAACTCTCCAAGAGCAGTTTAGCACTGAAAAAGAGGTGTTTGAAAGAATTTCAACTATCAAAAATGATATAGAGTTAAAGAGAAGAGAAGCACAAAATGCAAAAAATTCATCTGACTTTAATCGTGCTGCTGAGATAGAGTATGGAGAGATACCAAAACTTTTAGAAGATGAAAAAAGCATAAATGAGAACTGGGAAAAACTTCAAGCTGCTGGAACTTTGCTTAAAAACTCTGTTGATGAAGAGGCGATTGCAAGTGTAGTTTCGAGATGGACTCATATACCGGTTAAGAAAATGCTTCAAGGTGAAAAGGATAGAATTTTAAATGTTGAAGATGAGTTAAACCGTGATGTTATTGGTCAGTACAAGGCGACCCATGCAGTAGCAAGAGCCATAAAAAGAAATAAAGCTGGACTATCAGATGCAACTTCTCCGATAGGCAGTTTTTTGTTCCTTGGTCCAACAGGTGTAGGTAAAACTCAAACAGCCAAAACTCTGGCACAGTTTCTTTTTGATTCTCAAGATGCACTGATACGAATAGATATGAGTGAATATATGGAAAAACATGCAGTCTCTCGTTTAGTCGGTGCAGCACCGGGATATGTGGGTTATGAAGAGGGTGGACAGCTTACTGAAGCCGTTAGAAGAAAACCATATAGTGTTGTACTGTTTGATGAAGTAGAAAAGGCTCATCCAGATGTTTTTAATGTTTTGCTTCAAGTTTTAGATGATGGAAGACTTACCGACAACAAAGGTGTGACGGTTGATTTTACTAACACCATAATTATTTTAACTTCAAATATTGCAAGTGATAAAATTATAAATAATCCATCTTCTGATAAACTTGATGGTATGGTTATGAGTGAACTAAAACAGGTATTTAAACCAGAGTTTTTAAATCGTTTGGATGATATTGTAATCTTTAATGCTTTGGGCAGAGATGAAATAGTAGATATAGTCTCTCTTTTCTTTAGTGAGATAAATAAAAAAGTTGAGCAAAGAGATATAGAACTAACTCTTAGTGATAGTGCTAAGGCTTATATAGCTGAGGCTGGGTTTGATCCCGTTTATGGCGCTAGACCACTTAAACGAGCTTTGTATGAGATAGTTGAAGACCGTTTGGCAGATTTGATACTAGAGGGAAAAGTAGTTGAGGGTTCAAAAGTTGAGTTTGATATGAAAAACAGTGAGATTGAAGTAACTGTTTCGTAAATAAAACAGAGGTTATAATTTTACTATGAAATATCTACTAACTATATTGATTTTTAATTTATCACTCTTGGCATGTGCTGGTGATTGTATGCGTTGTCATCAGAAGTTGTTAACAACTATAGATGAAGATGAGAGACATAGGTCTATGCTCGGTTGTGTAAAGTGTCATAAGCCAAATCCTAAAAGTGAGGGAGCATGTGGAGATAAGTGTTTTTCATGTCACTCTAAAGTAGATTTAGATGATGCAAATGTAAGTGAACACGATGTTATAGAGGAGTGTAGAGATTGTCATGTTGGAGAGATTCAAAGGGTTTTTGATACATCACTATCAACTGACCAATCTCACTCAGAATCGATGAAAGATTTTTTAATTAAGTGACCTTTAATAGCATTTTAAGTAATTTTTTTGTATTATTTTGGACTTAATTTTAAATAAGGATATGTCAAATGAAAAGAACATACCAACCCCATAATACACCTAGAAAAAGAACTCACGGTTTTAGAGCAAGAATGGCTACTAAAAATGGTAGAAGAGTTTTAAATCGTCGTAGAGCTAAAGGTCGTAAAAGATTGTCAGTTTAGGCGGCTTTAATACACTGAAACAACATAAAGAGTTTCAGTATATTTACAAAAAAGGAAAAAATCAGCACTCTAGTAGCGTTGTCCTTTTTTTTCTCCCTCAAAATGGAATTCACAAAGTAGGATTTACAGCAACTAAAAAAATTGGTAACGCTGTAAAAAGAAATCGTGCTAAAAGAAGGCTTCGCGCTCTCTTTCGTGAACACTCCAACACTCTAAAAGATGGCACTTATATATTTGTTGCAAAGCAATCTATAATTGAAATTCCAAGTGTCAATTTAGAAAAAGATTTTCAAAAAATTATATATCGCTCAAAAGCATTTAAAGAAATTTCAAATGATTAGAACGATTTTACTAAAGCTTTTATGGATTTATCAAAAGTTTTTTACTCTTATTGGCTATGGAAGTTGTAGATATTACCCATCTTGTTCCGAATTTGCAAGAATTAACTTTGAAAATAACTCCATTTCAAGTGCTTTTTACCACAGTTTTACTAGAATACTGCGTTGTAATCAATTATTTGAGGGTGGCATTGAATATCCATTGCTAGATAAACTCTCCTGTAAGCCCAAAAAACTAGGGGTGGATTCTATAAAATATTGGTTGGTTCCAAATAAAAAAAACCGTTTTTATATTATAAAAAATTTTTCATATAAAGGGTCGTCGTGTTAGATAAAATGACAGCAAATCAAAGACTGATGGTAGCAGTAGCACTATCTATTGTTTTTTTCGTAGCTTATACAGCAATTTTCCCACCAGTTGAGCCGGAACAAAAAGATGTTCCAAACAAAAATCAAAGTATTGAGCTAAAACAAGAAGCACAAACTTCAGTAGCTAAAGTTGTAGAGCAAGAGGTTGGTCACACAATTTCACCCAATGAAGTTGGAGATGCTTCAAATACTATTGTAACAATTACAAACAAAGATTTTATCCTTAAGATAGATACCTTAGGTCGTATTAGTTCAAAAGAACTGCTCCAAGAAAGATTTAAAAATAAAGATGGAGAAAATGCACAGCTTATTCCTCTTGATGGAACAAAACCTCTCTTTCTTAGATTTATGGATGATACATTAAATAGTGAAGCTATTAAAGTTGCTTATAGTTCTTCAGTTTCTGATATAAATTTAGTAGATTCCCCGCAAAAAGTTACACTGACTCAAAAATTATCAGGTTTAGTTATTACAAAAGAGTTAACTTTTTATCCTGATGGTCACTATGACGCAGTTGTTTCTCTCTCTCAAAATAAAAGATATTTTGTATATCTGGGTCAAAGACCAAAAGTAAATGAAACAGAGCAGATGATGACGGTTACTGGAGCTATGGTATTTACGGATGATGAGATAGCAACTATCATAGAAGATGGTGATGCAGAAGGAAGACAAACTTTCAGTGGAGTTGAACTTATCTCTGCTTTTGATCAATACTCAGCATCAATTATGTATGGTTTTTCTAAAGATACGCATATCGTAGTAGAGAGAGATCGTGATGATAATCCTGTAGTATATTTTGATGCACTTCAAACTATGCAATTTAGTGGTTTCGTTGGTCAAAAAGAGTATAAAGTGCTGAAAAATATAAATCCTGTACTTACGAATGCTATAGAATATGGTTGGTTTACATTTGCTTCTAAGCCACTTTTTCAACTACTATATTGGCTTCATGGAATTTTTGGTAACTGGGGTTGGTCTATTATTGCACTTACTATAATCATTAGAATTGTTCTCTATCCATTGACATACAAGGGTATGATGTCAATGCAAAAGATAAAAGAACTCTCTCCAAAAATGAAAGAGCTTAAGGAAAAATATAAAGGCGATCCACAACGCATGAATGCAGCAACAATGGATCTATATAAAAAGAACAATGCAAACCCATTGGGTGGTTGTCTTCCTATGCTTATGCAGATTCCTGTATTTTTCGCAATCTACCGTGTACTTTTAAATGCTGTTGAACTTCAAGGTGCTCCATGGTTATTGTGGGTAACTGACCTCTCTCTTATGGATGATTTCTATGTTTTACCTATCTTGATGGGTCTTTCAATGTTTTATCAACAAAAATTGACTCCAAATACTTTTAGCGATCCTATGCAAGAAAAAATAATGAAGTTTTTACCTGTTATTTTTACATTTTTCTTTATAACTTTCCCATCAGGTTTAGTTCTTTACTGGTTTGTAAACAATCTTTTCTCAATAGGTCAGCAATTTATTGTTAATCAGCAGTTTCAAAATCAAAAAGATGCAGAGGTAGCTGTTCATAAACATGCACTAAGAGAAGAGAAAAAATCTATGGAAAAGAAAGATGATTAGGATAGAATCAGTCACTTTAGAAGAAGCGTACAAAGATGCAGCTTCCTCTCTTAAGTGTTCAGTAACAGAGTTGAAAATTGAAGTCGTTCAGTACCCAAGCAGTGGTTTTTTAGGTCTCTTTAAAAAATCTGCAGTTATAGTAGCAGTAAAAGAAGTGAACCCTAAAAGTTCAAACAAAGAAGAAAAAGCTACAGACCTAAGTGAACGCAAAGTATTCCCAAAGAAAAAAGAAAAAATAGAAGAAAAATCAAAGCAGAGTCAAAAAAAAGATAGTAAGCAGACTATACTTAATGATACTATTATGCCGGAATCTTTTGTTAGTGATCAAGATGATGAAGATGATGATTTGGCAAGTGGGTTAGACTATACAGCTGATTATGATGAAGATGAAGAAGATGCAACGGCGATTTCAGAAGTAGCAAAAATTGTAAAAGAGAAAATAAATTCACTTTTTGCTCACGCATGTTTTAATATAGATGAAATTGCTGTAACTGTTTATGATGAAAATATGTTGCTTGTTGAGTTTAAAGGTGATGATGCTGCTCTTCTTATAGGTAAAGAGGGTTATAGATATAAAGCACTTTCATATATGATTTTCAATTGGATTAATATAACTTACCAAGTACAACTTCGTCTTGAAATTGCAGAGTTTTTACAAAATCAAGAGGAATCAATCTCAAGATACCTTGTAAATGTTTGTGAAAATATAGATAGAGACGGTAGAGCGCAAACAAAAATACTTGATGGAGTTCTTGTGCAAATTGCTCTAAAAGAACTTCGTGATAAATATCCAGATAAATATGTAGCCATCCGTTCAACTCGTGATGGATTAAAATATATCATTATAAATGATTACCATACTTAAAAATGAGTCATGATACAATTTCTGCCATTGCAACAGCCAATGGCATAGGCTCAATCGCTATTATTCGTATAAGTGGCGATAGAGCTTTAGATATAGCAAAAGCACTTACAAAAAAAGATGATTTTACCCCAAGATATGCAACTCTAACAAATATTTATAATCAAGAAAATATCCTTATTGATGAAGCGATAGTTATCTATTTTAAAGCACCTTTTTCTTTTACTGCTGAACCCGTAGTAGAGATACAGTGTCATGGTGGTTTTATAGTTGCACAAAGTATATTAAAAGCAACCTTGACACAGGGTGCCAGACTTGCAACTGCCGGAGAGTTTTCAAAGAGAGCTTTTTTTAATGGTCGTATAGATTTGAGTGAGGCAGAAGCTATAGCCCAACTCATAGAAGCAAAAAGTGAAGATGCAGCCAAAATACTTGCTTCTCAAATGAAAGGTTCATTAAAAGAGTATATAGAAAAAATTCGTGATGATATTATTCATATATTAGCATATTCAGAAGTTACGATAGATTATGCAGAGGAAGATTTACCAGAGGATTTAGTTAATCAGATAGAGAACAGACTAAAAGATGTAGAAAAATCACTTAACTCAACTCTCGCAGCATCAAAGCAGAGAGAGGGTCTTATGCAAGGCTTTAAGGTTGCTATAGTCGGTAAACCAAATGTTGGAAAAAGTTCACTTCTAAATCGTTTGTTAAATTATAATCGTGCCATAGTTAGTGAGATAGCTGGAACTACAAGAGATACTATAGAGGAACAGGTGAAGATTGGAACCCATTTGATTCGTATAGTTGATACTGCCGGAATTAGAGAAGCTAGTGATGAGATAGAACGCATAGGTATAGAGCGTTCACTCCAAGCGATACAACAGAGTGATATTGTTGTTGCTCTGTTTGATTCAAGTCGTGAAGCAGATAGAGAGGATGAGCAGATATTATCTCTGATAGATGCACATGCCATAGATAAAAAAGTTATCTATGTTAAAAACAAGATAGATTTAAAATCTGAGTTTTCACATGCCAAGATAGCTTTTGACCTAGAGATAAACTCAAAAGAGAGTGTTGATTCAGTTGTGGAAGTTTTAAAAGAGATTATGGACAGAACAAACTCATCTGATGAAATTATGCTTATATCCCAAAGACAGATTTTAGCTGTAGAAAATACTTTAAAGAACATAGAAGAAGCCTTTTACCCATTGGAGACCCAAGAGTTGGAGATATTTTCTTTTCATCTAAATGAGGCTGTAAAAGAGATGGCAAGTATAACGAGACCTTTTGAAAATGATGAGATGCTAGACAAGATGTTTGGCTCGTTTTGTCTTGGAAAATAATGAAATATATAGCCATTGATTTAGGTTTAAAAAGAATAGGCTTAGCATATTCAGCTCACAAAGATTTAGTAACGCCACTTCCAGCAATTATAAGAAAAAATCGTAATCAAGCTTCGGCAGAAGTAAAAAAAGTTTTGTTAGAGTGGGAAGCAGATAGTGTAGTTATCGGCATACCACTTGGTGGAAGCAGTGAAGATGAGATGAAACGACGCATAGCACATTTTATGAATCTAGTAGATTTTGATGGTGAAGTTATCTATCAAGATGAAGCAGGAAGTTCACTAGAAGCTGAAAGTTTAATGAAAGGTGAGATAAAATATATTAGAGATGGAAGGATTGATTCTATTTCAGCTATGATTATTTTGCAGAGGTATCTATATAAATTAAAACAAGGTTGATATTATGAAAAATAAAATAAAATTTTTAAGTTTAATTGTTTTTTTAATTGTTTTTACTATTCCTGCTTTTTCGGTAGATAAAGCACAGAATATTAGTAGAGAAGTAGCCGTAATTTTTAATACACTCTGCGCAAAGTGTCATGAAGGTCAATGTAGTGGAAGATTGAGTTTTGATAGTGGCAGTGAAGCTGCAAGTAATCATATAAGACGCTATTCGGATGAGAGTGATATTTCTCAAGATGAGATAAAAGAGTTTTTTACGCTTTTAAATTATATGAAACAAGAGTGTTTATTGCTGATGCCTGATGATGGAAAGTGGGAAGTTGATAACTTGTCACGATTTGCTTTGCCTTCACATAAAAGTTATTTTGTTCCTCTTGATATTTTAAAACGAGGGGACTATGATCTTATTATTAAAACTAAAGAAGCAGTCCAATTTAGAATAGAAGTTATTTCAAATAAATTTGATGCTTTTTTAGATAAATCAGTTTGCCCTAATACGAAAGAGCAACTTTTTAATTTCAGATTAGATGAAAATACAAACTCTTTTCTACGCATAAGAAGTAATAAATCTGTATATATCACTATTTTAGAAATTAAAAAGAAGTGAGTTAGTATTTAACCTCAAAGAAGTCTGCGGCTTCCATCTCTTCATCTGTAAAATCTTCTCCATCAAAATCTTCATCTTCTTCTATTGTTTTTTTTATATCTTGTTGGCAATATTCAAAGAGTGTTTTTATGGCATGTTGATTGTCACTTAGGTATCCTAAGCCACTAAATTGATATGGTTCAACTTGCTCTATACAGAGTATAGTTCCCTCACAATTTTTTTCTAAAACTTCAACTAAAGTTCTATATGAAATATCAAATTCTGTGGCATTCCAGCCAATATCTTCTAGTGAAGCATTTGAAAATTCAAGTACTCCATCAGCAGTTGTATCATCATAAGAAGATCTTGGTGTATTGATGTTGATTAGTTCTTGCCAGTTTGAAAAAGCTTTTATAAGAACTCTATCCTCATCTATAACGATTTGGTATTTTGAACCTAGTGCATCTTCAATAGAAATCTCTTCTTTTTGTGACTCCTCTTCTTTTTCTTCTTCTGTTAACTCTTTTTTGGGTTCTGTAGGAAGTGTGTTCATATAGATAAAAATGTCATTATAATCAAAAGGATGATACTTTACCTCTCCATTTATAAGCACTCCAAAGAGTTTTGATGAGTTTACAGCTTCAAGCAGACTCTTTCTGTCTGTAACGATAATTTCGTTAAAAAGATTGAATTTTTTCATATGTTTCCTTTTTATTCTTAATTATTTTTATGACATTATAAAAGTTTTTGCTTTATTTAAGTATAATGCGACAAATTTTTAGGCAGTATAGCTTAATTTACTCAAGGAAATATAAATGGCATTAAATGTTTATTATGACAAAGATACAAATTTAGATCTAATCAGAAGCAAAAAAGTTGCAATGATTGGTTTTGGTTCTCAAGGACACGCACACGCAGAAAACTTAAGAGATAGTGGTGTTGAAGTATGTGTTGGACTTCGTAAAAATGGTTCTTCATGGGCTAAAGCTGAAGCTAAAAAATTTGAAGTATTGACAGTTGCAGAAGCTACTGCATCTTCTGATGTTGTTATGATTCTTCTTCCAGATGAAAATCAAGCTGAAATTTATGCAAACGAAATCGCTCCAAACCTTAAAGATGGTGCTACTATCGCATTTGGTCACGGTTTTAACATTCACTATGGTCGTATTCACCCTGCTGCTAACATCAATGTTACTATGGTTGCTCCAAAAGCACCGGGTCACACTGTTCGTTCTGAGTTTGTTCGTGGTGGTGGTATTCCTGACCTTATTGCTGTTGGTCAAAACCCATCTGGAACTACAAAAGAGTTAGCTCTTTCTTACGCTTCTGCCATTGGTGGTGGTCGTACTGCAATTATCGAAACTACTTTCAAAGATGAAACAGAAACGGATCTTTTTGGAGAACAAGCTGTTTTATGTGGTGGTGCAACTGCATTAGTAAAAGCTGGTTTTGAGACACTAACAGAAGCTGGTTATGCCCCAGAGTTAGCATACTTTGAGTGTCTTCACGAACTTAAATTAATTGTTGATTTAATGTTTGAGGGTGGAATAGCTGATATGAGATACTCTATCTCTAACACTGCTGAGTATGGTGACTATGTTTCTGGTAAACGCGTTATCAATGATGAGTCTAAAGCTGCGATGAGAGAAATCCTTACAGAGATTCAAGATGGTAGATTTGCAAAAGATTTTATTCTTGAAGGTCAAGCTGGTTACCCTCGTATGAATGCAGAACGCACAAATGCCAGAGCTTCATTGATCGAGCAAACAGGTGTTAATCTTCGTGAGATGATGCCATGGATTAGTGCTAATAAAATAGTAGATACATCTAAAAACTAATACCCCGCTTACGCTTTTATTCTATGCTTTGAAACGGCATAGAACACACGAGCGATGGGGGTATCGGCATTTAGTGCCAGAAATAGCAACGCATTTACTGCGTTGCTCTCTTCGTCATGCACGACAAGTACGCTTTCTTGGTGTTACATTATTCTTTTCTTTTATCCTAATCTCTTAGTATCTAGAAATCTTTAAGTCATTTTCTATTACAATGTACTACTTAATGTATAAAGGATTTGTATGTCACTTAAAAGTTTAGCTGCAGTTATAGGTATAGCTGTTATATTTAGTGGATGTGCGGTTGTAAAGCCGACTCGTACACACAAGATACCATCTAGTCAAGAAGTTGAGATTAGTAAATCAATAGAAGCCCAGAGGATAAATAAGCCAACAAGTTTAAAGAGAAAAGTTGCTATTGGTCGTTTTACAAATGAGACGCGATATGGTCAGAGTTTTTTTATTGATAAAGATAGTAATCGTATTGGAAAACAGGCGATGGATATTCTGTCTGCTAAACTTTTTGAAACAGAGAGATTTATTATGCTTGAGAGATCTGATCTGAGTAAGATTCAGCAAGAGCTTAAAATGGGAGGGGAGACCTCTTTGAAAAATTCTGCAGACTTTTTGATTCTGGGTTCTATCACTGAATTTGGACGAAAAGAAAATAGTGCTGTCGGTATTTTTAGTCGTGTTAAAAAGCAAGAGGCGTTTGCAAAGGTGCATATTCGTATTGTTGATGTAAGTACAGGTCAGATTATCTACTCAGAAGAGGGTAAAGGTACGGCATTTAGTGAAGCAGGTACAGTTATGGGAGTTGGTAACAAAGGTGGCTATAACGGACAACTTAATGATAAAGCTATTGACGCAGCAATCTCTGATCTGGCATCAAATATTATAGAAAATATGCTTGATAAACCTTGGCGTGGATATATTTTAGGCTATGAAGAGGGTTCTCTTATAACTTCAGGTGGTAAAAGCCAAAACATTAATGCAGGGGATGCTTTTGATGTTGTGAGAGAGGGTAAAAAAGTTAAAAATCCTCAAACAAATATGATTATTACTCTTCCAGGAAAGAGAGTTGCATCTATTGAAATTGATAGTACTTTTGGTGATACGCCAGAGACAGAGGTTTCATTTGCAACTATTATAGAGGGAAATATTGATAGTAATATTAAAAAGAAAGATTTTAGCAATCTTTTTATTCAAATTAGAAAGGAGAGATAGTGAAAAAATTATTAATAGCTCTCTCACTACTGTTGATTTTATTTGGTAGTGGGTGTGGATATAAAGAGGGAGTTCTCTCTGCAGAGAGAGCATCTTCTATCTATTTTTCAGGTAATACTAGGGGTTTGACTGTTTCCATAGATGGTGGAGAAGAGTTTAGAGTAAGTCCGGGTCGTAATAACCAGTATAAAATCAAACCAGGGAAACATGATATTCGTGTTTATCGTGGAGAAAATATTATAGTTGACCGTAGAATTTATGTTGGTGACGGAGTTGCCAAAGAGATAGGAGTTCACTAGATGATAAGTAGTAGATATATTAAGTTTTTATCAGCTGTAGCGATTAGCTTTTTTATAGTGGGTTGTGGAGGACCAAAACCTCTCTATGTTTATGGTGATTATAGCGATAGTTACTATGCTTATAAAAAGGAGATGAGTCCAGAGTCGATGCTGGAACTTCAGCAAGTGATAGAAGAGGCGATAGAAGAGGTTGGAGATAGTAGATCTGGGCGTGTTGCACCTGGCATGTATGCAAATCTTGGTTATATATATCTTAAAAGTGCTAAAGCAAAAGAGGCAGTAGTTTGTTTTAACAAAGAGAAGTCTATCTATCCTGAATCAGCGCACTTTATGAATCGTATGATTAAAAAAGTTGAATTAGCCCAAGGTGATGAAAAATGATAAATATAAAGTTACTTACAATTCCTGTTCTACTTGTAGCGATGTTAATGGTTTCGGGATGTGCACCAAAGCTTATAACAAAGGGTGATGCATTTCCTAAAATGTATGAAGAACAGCCTCGTTCCCTTTTAATCCTTCCTCCTATGAATGAGAGTACGGATGCAGAGGCTAAAGGCTACTATATGACAACTGTTGAGATGCCTTTTGCATTGATGGGTTACTATACATTTCCTGTTGAGATGGTTAGTGATATTATGAAGCAAGAAGGTGTTTATGATACTGAACTGCTCTATAATATGCCACTAAATAAGTTTAATGAATATTTTGGAGCAGATGCTGTACTTTATACTCGTATTAAGAAGTGGGATGTTTCCTACATGGTTATTTCATCAAGTCTAACGGTTTCTATTGAGGCGGAAATAGTCTCTACTAAGAGTTCTCAGCAGTTGTGGAAATATACCGGTACAATAGTAGTTGATCTTAGTGGTGGAAATTCCGGAGGTTCTTTAGCTGGATTAGTTACTAGTGCTATTGCAACAGCTATCAATACGGCAGCAGCAGATTATGTAAAATATGCTCGTGTCGCTAATAGTCGATTGATATATACTCTTCCAGTTGGACCATACCATGAACAACATCTTAAAGATCAAAGTATTGAGTTATACAATCAAGTACCAACTAAGTAATCAGATAAGCTTCGTGAAATGATGAGATGGATTAGTGCTGGTAAAATAGTAAACCAAGACACAAATTACAATTAAAATAGCGACGCATTTTCTGCGTTGCTACACTCGTTATGTCCTGTAGTACACTTCCTCGCTATGCGCCTTGAAACTACATCACTCTTTTTATTTTTAATTTTTAATTTCGTCATTCTACTCTTGTACTTTTATTTATGCTATAATTCTTATTGAAAGTCACAAGTTAACCGTTATAGCTGATTACTATAACATGTTGGAAAGTAAGGGTAATTAGATTAATTTCTAATTACCCTTTTTTTTGCTTTTTTTTAAGTGGGTGTGTTGGGTGGGAATCCAACACAAAGGTGAAATTGTGACTTCAAAAATAGTACTAATACTACTGATTTTGATGTTCTGCTGTGCAGTGCGTCTTTATTAGTAAAAAGCGGGATTAATCACCCCACTGTATTAGTATTGAAAAATTTATCAATATTTACATTTAATATAGCAGAGATTTTTACAATATGCTCTATATTAAAATGAGCATTTTTAACTCTTTTCTCTGCCCTCGCAATAAAAGCATTCCCTGTAAGTCCAATATCTAAAGCTAGTTGAAGTTGAGAATAGTTTTTCAACTGTCTATACTTAATAACATTAGCAGAAACAATATTATGAACCTCATCAGTTCTTTTATTTAGCTCTTCAATTTGCATAGATAATGATATATCTATCATTAAAGTTTTTCAATGACTTATTAATCATATTTTAATGATTGATAGGTCATAATATTAAATATCATTTTTAAGGAGTTAGAATAATGAAAAAGAAAGAGACTTTATTTAAAATATTCTTAATTAGTTTGAGTATATTTGTTTTAGGTGCTTGTAGTGGAAAGAAGGTTGAAACCTTAGGTTATGTCCCAGAATTAGATTATGTAATGGGGGCAAGAAATGTAAATAATGAAGTAACAAATATCGCTATAGTACCAACAGTAGGGCAGGCAGCGTTATTGACTTCATCAGAATTAGATAAGCATACCGAGAGTTTAACTAAAAATATTATTGTGACATCTATGGTAGATGTAAATAATTTCAGACAATCTTCGGATTTTGGTAGATTATATTCTGAATCAATGATGACAAATTTTAAAAGACTTGGCTGGAATGTTATAGATTTTAGAGGTAAAAAGCTTTTTGTTCAAGCTAAAAGTGGTGAATTTTATCTTGATAGAGTAAAATTGAAAGATATACCTGTAGATTCTATAATATATGTAGGTACATATGGTGAGTATCAGAATGGGCTACTTTTAAATATGAGAATGCTTGATTATAAAACAAATAAAGTTGTTACTGCATCAAATGTTCAGTTAAATGATGAAAATGCTTTGTTGCTTTCAAAGCGCAGTAATTGTAAGGGATTAGGATGTGAAAGTGCAGGTGGTAATAATTTT
>JAYELK010000053.1:0-19842 GCA_034717415.1 Campylobacterota bacterium
TTTGTGTATAATATAGCTATGGCAAAAATAGATGAGATAAAAGAGAGTATCGGTTATTTGAAAGTAGTTTTTAGTATTTTGATAGCTATAAATGTCTCATTGGTAGCTTGGCTTTATAAAAATTATGAAACGGTAAATTTTGTCGATAGTATTGTTTTACTTATTTTATCTATATTAATATCTGTAGGTATAGTTTATATAAATAGAAAAATTCTATCTAAAATTAGAAGCTTAAGGGATTTATAATGGAATATATAAAAATAATTATATTGTTGGTTGTCTTTGGTGGAATACTTTTTTCTGTATATGAAGCTTTAACTTACAATGCTACGCATAGGTAGTACTGCTGCCATTAAGTTAAGCCTTTGTTGCTCAAACTAGCAAACTAGGGGTCAGGAACCAAATTTCAAATTATACTTTTCTCGTTCCTCTACATGCCAAGCATAAGAACAGCTAAATCCCCCATAAAACTAATCTAAACTAGATAACTATTATTTATCTTTTTTAGTGTATAATCTCTACATGGCAAAGATTGATGAGATCAAAGAACATATTGGAGCATTAAAAAGTTATTTGAATATTATTGTGGCGATAATACTTACTCTAGGTGCTGGAGTGTCAAAATTATATTTATCAAGTAATATTGAGATACTTTTTTGGTCTGGGGTTATACTTATAGTTATATTGTTTATTCTATTTGTACTTTTATCAAAAAGCATACATAATAATATTAAAAAATTAAAGGATTTGTGATGGATTTAGCGACAATAACTATGGTGACATTAGCAGTATTTTTTGCTGCAACCATAATATACGGAACAAAACAAATTATAGAGATAGATAAGTAAGAGAGTAACTAGCAACTAGAACTAGGGGTCAGGAACCAAATTTCAAATTATACTTCGTTCGTTCCACCTCATCAAATAAATTTAACCTGTTTTTTCAGTTACTTTTATTTTATTTATTTGTGTATAATATAGCTATGGCAAAAATAGATGAGATAAAAGAAGAGTTAAATTATTTGAAAGTATGGTTAAGCATCATAGTGATTACAACCATTAGTTTAATCGCTTGGTTGATAAACAATTATGAGAGTGCTACTCTGCTGAAGGTGACTAGTGGTCTTGTTGGAGTGGTGGTATTGACTTTATCGGTAATTGTAATCGATAAAAATATCAAAAGTAAAATAAAAAGTTTAAAGGATTTGTGATGGAACTAGCAGTGATAGCAACTATAGCTTTTTTTATAATAACTATTGTATATATTGGTGTAAATGCAGGTAAAATTACACATTAAATTTCCTCTCGTGTCATTATCTATATTAATATCTGAAAAACTAAAAACTAGGGGTCAGAAAACTAGGGGTCAGGAACCAAATTTCAAATTATACTTTTCTCGTCCCTCCACATGCCAAGCATAAGAACAGCTAAATCCCCCATAAAACTAATCTAAACTAGATAACTATTATTTATCTTTTTTAGTGTATAATCTCCAGATGGCAAAGATTGATGAGATAAAAGAAATATTAAATAGTTTGCGTGTTGGAATGAGTATTGTAGTAGGATTAATAGTTATCTTGAGTGGATCTTTGATAAATAAAGAGCAAGCAAATCAGATTGATGTGTATTTTTGGATTGGTTTGGTTTTAGATATTGTTTTACTTTTATCTTTTTTAAAGATTATAAAGTCTATTAGAAAAAATACGAAAATGATAAAGGATTTATGATGAGTACGATAGCTTTGAGTTTAGTTTTAATTGCAATTGGAATAACTTTTTTTTATGGCTTTAACCAGTTAACAACAATAGAAGAGTAGCAACTAGCAACTAGGGGCAGGAACCAAATTTCAAATTATACTTTTCTCGTTCCACCTCCTCAAATAAATTTAACCTGTTTTTTCAATTACTTTTATCTTATCTATTTGTGTATAATATAGCTATGGCAAAAATAGTTAAAAAAACAACCCTCAAGAGTATGGAACTATGGATGATATTACTTGGGATTAACTTATCTATATTAAAAACTTTATGATATAATCCCTTAAATTTTAAAACAGAGAGAACCATATGAAAATAGTTAAAATTCTTTTACTTTCCCTTATCTTACTACTTGTTACGGCATGTGGAAATAGAGTTCCGTTTAAAGAGCAGGCTCCACTTGAAAATGCAGCTTTAGTTTATGTTTATGTAGTAGAGGATATAACATCAAGTGAAGATACTCAAGTATCTAACTACAGTATCCGTATAAATAATAAAAGATACTTAGAGAGAATCACAGAGGGTGAATACTTGGCATTTAACCTTAAACCACTTACCATAGATATATCTGCAACTAGAGGACAGGTAGAAGAACACAAAGAGAGTGTAACACTAGAAGCCGGTAAGATATACTACTTTAAAATTGATAAACTAGATGGTGGTGATTTTTCGTTTGAGAGAGTAAGTTTGGCTATTGGTTCAAAAGAGATAACTAAAACGGGACTTGCCGGTAGTATGGTAGAGGATGAGAGCAACATCATTACAGAGTTTGTAAATCCTAAAGAGGATGAGGATGTGCATGTAAAAGCAGTAGCACCTGTGCAAAGCAGACCACAAACTGTGGCTCCAGTGGCAGTTCCAGTTTCAACTACAGCTTCAGTAACACCAAAAAGAGTTACTGCTTCTAAAATGGATGAAATCAGAGAAGCCTATGATATGAAAAAAGAGGGCATACTTAGTGATGAAGAGTTTAAAGCTTTAAAAGCTGAGATTTTAGCTAAGTGATTAATCTTTTTCTAGTTTCCATATAGATGTGCGTTCCACCTCGAAAGAGGTGGAACGAGTTAAGACTTTCAAACTTTATAACCTATATCAATCTTTTTTTACTTCCACAAGATATAATACATCCATATAAATATTTAGGAAATATAATGCTAATAGATAGCTATGAAAGAGTAGTTAATTATCTAAGAGTTTCTGTAACTGAGAGATGTAACTTTAGATGTCAGTACTGTATGCCGGAGAAGCCGTTTTCATGGGTTCCAAAAGAGAACCTGCTCTCATTTGAAGATCTTTTTGAGTTTATGAAGATAGCGATAGATGAGGGTGTAAAAAAGATTCGTATAACTGGTGGAGAGCCACTTCTTCGTGAAGATTTGGATAAATTTATAGGAATGATAAATGACTATGCTCCAGATATAGACTTGGCAATGACTTCAAACGCTTATCTGCTTAAAGAGACTGCACAAAAGTTAAAGGATGCAGGTCTTAAACGCATAAATGTAAGTATAGATACCCTAAAACCAGAAGTTGCACAAAAAATTACACAAAAAGATGTTTTGAAAAATGTTTTAGAGGGTGTTGAAGAAGCTTTAAAAGTTGGTATGAAAGTAAAAGTAAATATGGTTCCGATGAAGGGTATGAATGCTGATGAGATTGTAGATGTTTTAGAATACTCTAAAAAAAGAGGTATGACTGTACGCTTTATAGAGTATATGGAAAATCAATACGCTTCTAAAGAGATTTCTGGCATGAAATCACCTGAACTTTTAGCACTTTTGAGAGAACATTACGAGTTTGAAGATGAGGGTTTTGACGGTGCTTCTCCTTCTCACTACTACCGTATGAAAGATGGGTATAGATTTGGTGTTATAGAACCTTACGCAGATGATTTTTGTAAAAAGTGTAATCGTATTCGACTTACTGCAGAGGGTAATCTTATCCCATGTCTCTACTTTGATGAGTCTATGAGTATAGCCGAGTCTATAAGAAAAGGTGACATCAAAGCTGCCGGAGAGGTTTTGCGAGAAGTTGTAAGAACCAAACCGGAGAAAAATCGCTGGTGTGAAGATGAAGGAGAAGTTTCATCTCGTGCTTTTTACGAGACAGGTGGCTGATATTTGCTTTATCTAGTAGAACATTTTTACAGTATTCAAGGAGAGGGCAGATATACCGGTTCGCCCTCACTCTTTTTTCGTTTTGGTGGATGCAACATGAAGTGTGAAGGTTTTGGATGTAGTGAAACTGCTCCGGATGGTAGCGAGGTTTTGGGTTGTGATACTGTTTATGCTGTAAACAGAGAGCATTTTAGTCAAAACTGGATACCCATAACAGAGGCAAGTCAGCTTCTTAATGTTCTAGATCTATATGAACTTCCATCTGCTGTAGATATAGTCCTAACCGGTGGTGAACCTCTTATATATGCAAATGATGAGATATTTGTAGAGTTTTTAGAAAAACTTCATAAAAAAGGGCATCAGATTACTTTTGAGACAAATGGTTCTTTAGGTGTTGATTTTGTAAAATTTCCTATCTATAAAGAGTGTATCTTTGCTCTTTCTGTTAAACTATCAAACTCAGATGAACCTCTAAGAAAAAGAGTAAATGGGGATGTTATCTACTCTATCGCTTCACATGCCAAAGAGGCTTTTTTTAAGTTTTCTATTGATGCAGAATCGATAAACTTAGGCTTGGAAGAAGAGATAAACACTATAATAGAGCACTCACCCAAAACTAAAGTTTACTGTATGCCTCTTGGTGGAAACAAAGCAGAAGTAGAGGCAAATACAGAGCCTCTTATAGAGTTTTGTAAGGCTAAAGGATATAATTTTAGTGACAGACTGCATATAAGGATTTGGGATGTTAATAAGGGTGTTTAGATGATAATAAGAAAACAGTTTAAATTTGAAAATGCTCATATTGTAAGAGGTTGTTCCACTCGCAGATGTAGAAGTTCACTTCATGGACACTCATATCGAGTTGAGTTGCTTTTTGAATCTAACTTTTTAGATGGTGGGCAGATGGTTTATGATTTTGGTCTTATGAAGCAAAATATGAAAGCTTTGATTGACTCTTTTGATCATGGAGTTACTATCTGGAGTGGGGATGATAAAGAGTACATATCAGATATGAAAAAGCACTCCCAAAGATGGGTTGAGCTTCCAGTATCCCCATCGTGTGAACAGTTTTCTCGTGTGATATTTTTGATGATAGAGAGGCTTTTAAGTCTGACAACTTTTAAAAATAGTGAAAAAGAGGTAAAACTTCATAGCATTATAGTCCATGAAACAGCTACTGGTTATGCACAATGTTTTAAAGAAGATGCCCACTCTCAAAAGATGGGTTTGATTGATTTAGAAGAGATAGTTTTTTCACGAGAAGTTATGAATGATTGGCAAGACAGGGAGCTTTTTCTTAAACTCAGAAGGGGAGAGGGCTTTATAAACCCTACCAATGTTTAAAATTTATGGTATAATTTCAACTGATGAGTAAAACTTTCATATATTTGAAGGGGCTGTAGCCAAGAAGATTAATTACCTTCTTGGCTTTTTTTTTGTCTATAAAAAATCAGTCCCCAGAATATATGAAAGGGGATTTTATGAATAAGTTGTTACTCATCATACTGCTTATCTGCATTTTCGCACCTAAGCTTTTTTAGCTTGTTCAGGGGTTTCTTCCCCTGTCCCCTTTAACATCCACTAACTAAATTCACCATATTTTTAGAATTAAAACTAAACCTAGTAGGTATGATTTTTACTTTACTTTCACATGCCAAGAATCCACATGCTTCATCTACCATAATATAAGAGTTTGAAATTGCTAGTGGTGAGACCATTCCCGGTGCAAAGTTTTCACAAGGTGTAAAAAATTCTCCATCAAACCAACCTGGAACGAGTGTTCTTCGTCCAGCTTTTAGTCTGTAATCATCTTTTATTTTTGCATTTATGGTGTTTAGATATTTAGCATTGTCCCCACTAAGACCTAAGATAGCACTAACTCCAAAAAGTTCAAAGTTAAGTGCAGCTGCCAGTGGATTTCCTGGTAGGTTTAGAGCAAGTGTATCACCTATGCGACCAAAAGTTGTTGGTTTACCCGGTTTTATCTCAACCTTGTCAAAAAATATATCGTAACCAAATGCTCCAAATGCTTCTTTTGTAAAGTCAGCATCTCCAACACTAACTCCACCACTTGTTATGATTAGGTCACTTTTTAAAGCAGACTTTATATGAGCTTTTAAATCTTCTAGCGTATCTTCTGCCGTTCCGATAAAATCAACCTCACATCCAAGTTCCAAGGCTCTTGCCATAAGTGTTGGAGTATTTGTGTTGTAGAGTTGGTAGGATTCAACGCTTTGGAAGTGCATTTTTAGTTCACTTCCAGAGGCAAAAAGAGCTACAAGAGGTTTTTGATAAACTTTTATATGAGAGATACCTTGAGAGGCTAAAAGTGTGATGTGGTGAGCATAAAGTCTTTCTCCACTAACTAAAAGAGAACAGCCACTCTCTATATCTTCTCCACAACGGCGAATATGTTTTGCTAAAGTTAGGTTTTGTGGTAAAACTACTCCATCTTCACACTCTGTTGTATCTTCAACTGGAACTATACACTCACAACCATCTGGAATCTTTGCTCCTGTCATTATTTTGATAGCACTTCCACATGCCAAGACCTCATGAGAATTGTCACCTGCAAAAATCGTATGCTTTACTTTAACACAGTTACCTGCATCTTCTAGTTTTACAGCATAACCATCCATAGCAGAGTTGTCGTAGGGAGGAAGGTTATGAGTAGCTTCAACATCTTGTGCTAAAACGAACCCCAATGCTTGTTCTATCGGTAATAATTTTAGTGGTTTTTTTTCTATACTTTTGTAAATCAGTTCTAGTGCTTCTTCTACTTTTACAGCCATGTTTGCCTCTTAAAGAAAGTTATTGTAACATTCCATCATGAATGAAATGTATGATATGAGTATTGTAACACATAACTATGGTGTTATGTTGGTTTTGGCTGCGATTTTAGTGAATATTTTTATGCTTTTAAGAGCAGAAGATATAAAAAAATATGCAAGAAGTTTACGAATTTTTATGCCAATTGGTATGACAACGATAGGTACGGTTATATTTACAGGCGTTGTTATGATGGCTGCAAAGCATCTGGATTTTAGTATAGAAAATATTGTGATGATACTTTTTGCTGTTGTTTTGATAGTTTTAGAAAATATGCGTTCATCGAAGTTGAAGTTTTTAAACAGAAATGAGGAGAGTGCTTTTAAAAACTATAAATCTCAAATGATGAAAATTTTTATGCTTGAAGTTGTTTTAGTTTTAGGTATCTCTGTTTGGATGTGGATGTGATATATATACTTTTGGATGAGAGTCCAAAGCAAAACCTTACTATAAAAGGTGAAGTTTTTAAGTATCTTATAAAAGTACGCAGACATGCTAAAGGTGACAGAATAAACTTTCGTCATAGAGACAATATGGAAATTCTCTATAGCTATGAGATAACTTTGGTAGATAATCGCTCACTTGAACTAAATCTGCTTAACTCAAAGAGCCAAGAGGTCAAGGCTAAAAAAAATCTGCATATCGGCTGGTGCATGATAGATGCCAAATCAATAGAGAAAGTTCTTCCATCACTTAGCGAGATAGGAGTAGATAAAATCTCTTTTATCGCTTGTGAAAGAAGTCAAAAAAACTTCAAACTTGATTTTAAAAGATTTAATAGAATTTTAGAAGCCTCTATGCAACAGTGTGGGCGAAGTTCATATATAGAGTTCGATACTTTTAAGAATATAGAAAAGTTTATAGAAAAATTCCCAGATGCTAAAGTATTTGACTTTTGTGATAATATTTTGAGTGATGGTAGTGATTTTGATACTGTTTTAATCGGTTGTGAAGGTGGTTTTTCAGATTTAGAGAGGGAATTTTTAAGAGAACAAGATATTTTTAGACTTGATACTCCAATGGTTTTGCGTTCTGAGAGTGCTGTTATGGCAGTATCAAGTAAAATTTTGCTTTAAGGATAAATTTCGCTATAATGCGAGTTCCAAAAATCTGCCCCCATACGGATTTAAAAAATATATAGATATGCGTACACAAGACGCGTGTCAGAAGGTAAAAAAATGAAAAAAGATCTACACCCAAATCTAGTAACTTGTACAGTTACATGTGCATGTGGAAACACATTTGAGACTAAAAGTCAAAAAGACGCTATGCGTATTGACATCTGTAATGAGTGTCACCCATTCTTTACAGGTTCTGAGAGAATGGTAGATACAGCTGGTAGAATTGAAAAATTCAACGCTCGTTACGCTAAAAAATAATTTTTTAGAATTTGTTAAAACTGGTTCCAACTCCGATTGGAAACATTGGCGATATTTCACTTAGAGCTATCGAAGCTCTGCGTGAAGCTGATATGCTCCTTTGCGAAGATACTCGCGTTACAAAAAAACTTATCCATATTTTAAAAGAGCGTTATAACACTGTTTTTAAAGAAAATCAAGAGTTTATCTCACTTCACTCACATAATGAAAAATCTTTTGTTGAAAAATTAGAACCATCTTTTTTTGAGCAAAATATTGTTTATCTAAGCGATGCCGGTATGCCCGGTGTGAGTGACCCAGGACAAGTTTTGGTTCGTTACTGTATTGATAACGCTATTGATTATGATGTGTTTCCCGGGGCAAATGCTCTTTTAACTGCTTTTGTTGCTAGTGGTTTTGTAGAGACTCAGATGCTATTTTTTGGCTTTTTAGACCATAAAGGAAGTTCAAGAAGTGCAGGTCTTCAAGAGGCTCTGCATAATGGTTATACGACTATTTTGTATGAATCGCCTCACAGACTTGAAAAACTTCTGCTAGAGATTGCCAAAGAAGAACCGACAAGAGAACTCTTTTTAGCTAAAGAACTCAGTAAAAAATTTCAAAATTATTTTCATGGTACTGCAAAAGAGATTTTTGATAAACTTGCTGGAAATTATAGGGGTGAATGGGTTGTAGTTATAAAAGCCGGAGCATCCCACTCTAGCAGTGCTATAAGTCAAAGAGATATTTTAGCACTTGATCTGCCTAAAAAAGTTCAAGCGAAACTTATATGTAAAATAACTGGTGAAAATACAAAAGAGTGCTATAGCAGGTTGTTAAATCAAGCCTAAAGTGACAAAATCAACTATAAAATGTGTCGTTTTTTATATAAATATAGCCAAACTTACAATATTCTTACTTTTTTTAGCTAAAATACTTTCATGTTAATTTATGCAAAACAACCAATCTATTATCTTATAGAAAATTATCCAAATAAAATTAAAACTTTGTATCTTGCAAAAGAGCTTGAAAAAAAAGAGTATTCTCGTCTTATGAAGATGGATTTTGAAGTTAAACGCATCCCTAATGAAGCAGCACAAAAGATGTGTAAAAATGCTTCTCATCAAGGTTTTTTAGCCGAGGTAGAAGATTATCAGCTACAACCATACAACTTCTTTTTTGAGAAAAAATTTATTTTAGTTTTATCTGGCGTGACCGATGTTGGAAATATTGGTGCACTGGTAAGAAGTGCTTATGCCTTAGGTGTTGATGCGATTATCGCTTGTGGTGTAAAGCAGTTACCACTAGAGCCAATTCTTAGAACAAGTACAGGCGCACTTTTTAATATGCCTTTTGCGATAGAAAATAATATACATAATGTTTTAAATGACTTAAAAATGTCAGACTTTACTATCTATGGTGCTGATATGAGTGGTATGGATATTAGAGAGACTCGCATAGATAAGAAGAAAGTTTTAGTTATGGGAAGTGAGGGAGAGGGTCTTACTTCACGCGTGTTATCTAAACTTGATTGTGCAGTTAGCATAAAAATGTCACATGAATTTGATTCTCTAAATGTTAGTGTGGCTGGAGCTATTTTAATGGATAGGATGAGAATATGAGCAGTGGAATTGAGCAGTTAAAAGATATTGGAGCTCAAAAAATACATGAAAATACACACATATCAAAACTGCATATACAAGCACTTTTGCATGATAGTTTTGAGGGTATGACAAAGGTTCAATTTTTAGGATTTATCTCAATACTTGAGAGGGATTATGGGATAGAGCTTAATGATCTTAAAGCTAAAGGTTTGGAATATTTTAAAGAGACCGATATAGATGAGAAAGATAATAGTAAAATTTTTATAGAACCAAAAAAGCCAAAAAATTATACAAAAATATATATAGCCATAGTTGTGCTTATCTTTGTATTTGTTGCTATTTATAAAAATTCTCTTTCTTGGAATGGGGATGCTAACACAAAACAAGTCATTGACAACGGTGCGATAAATCATGCTAAAAAAAGTATGATAATTGTTCAAGAAACTCAAGAGTTAAATAGTTCCATAGCAGAGAATAATGTAACGATAGAAGAACCGATAGTAGAAGAAGTGCAAGATGTTGTAAAATTATTTAAAGTTATTCCTAATGCTAAGTTATGGATGGGTTATATTGATTTAGAGACATATAAAAAACATCAAAAAATATTTAGGGATGAATTCAGTATTGACCCAGATAAAGAGTGGCTTCTTTCACTTGGACATGGCAATGTTAGTTTTGATATAAATGGAGAAATAATAAAGTTTAATTCTAGAAAAAATATGAGATTTATATATAAAGATGGAGAACTTAAAGAGATAAACTTTCAAGAGTTTAAGCGTTTAAACAGAGGCAATGAATGGTAAAAGTTTTTATTGCTTTTGTTCTTCTTTTTTCTTTTTCATTTGCCGAGGAAGTTATAGAAGAAGATCCTCTTACTCAAAAAATCAAAACACTTATAGATATCAATACATATAAGCAAAACAAAGCTTATATAGATATAGTTTTTTCTCCAAAATCAGAATATTACACTGCTTATAGAGTTGATTCTGTAAAGGTTATACAGACTCTTAAAGAGAATGGTCTTTTAGATCTCTTTTTTAAAAAACCAAGAGAGTTGAAACTTAACTTTAAGACAAGTGGTTTACCTCTGTTCTTTGTTAAAATTATGGGCGATACTTTGAGAAATATAGGTTATTATCGCTATGTAACGCAAGAATCAACTCTAAACTCTTCGGAGTTTACATGGTCTATAGTCCTTACTTCTGAATATGCAACTGACCCTCTTATCTTACAAAAAGAGCTTCAAAAAAGTGGTTGTGATATTGTAGATGTGCAGAGAAATTCTGCTACGGATTGGTCATATATGATTGATATGCGTGACGGTTATCTCAATATGCCAAGACTTAGTGATAAAGAAGAAGTTAAGCTAAAGCGTTCTCTTTATGCACACTGGCTAAATGTATCACAGATAGATAAGCTAAGAATCTACTCTTCATCAAGAAATCATTGGTATCCATATATAGCTTATTATGATAACTCTCTGCATCTTTTAAAAGTTATTAAAAGAGACAGCAGAAGAAGAAATATAACTTTAGATATGCCAAGTGGTGCATATTATATGAAAATATCGGATATTTATACACTTAAAAATATTAAAGATGGTCTGGTTTTAACTCCTTCTGGTTCAAGGTAGAAAATTTATTATCTTATTTTAAATATTTTTCGCTAAAATGGCATTAATAAATTATGAGGCTATGTAGATGTTTGATGAGATACAGTTTGATAGAATAAAAAGACTTCCAAAGTATGTTTTTGCAGAAGTAAATGACCTGAAAATGGCTGAAAGAAGAGCCGGTGCAGATGTTATTGACTTCTCTATGGGCAATCCGGATGGAGATACTCCAGAGCATATTCGTGAGAAACTTGTCGAATCTGCCCAAAAGACAAAAACACACGGTTATTCAGTTTCAAAAGGTATTCCAAAACTTCTTAAGGCAATTGCTGACTGGTATAAAAAAAGATATGACTGTGATTTAGACCCAATGACAGAGTGTGTTGCCACAATGGGTTCTAAAGAGGGTTATGCACATCTAGCTTATGCTATTACAAATCCAGGTGATGTTGCTGTTGTTCCTGACCCTACTTATCCAATTCACTCCTATGCTTTTATCTTAGCAGGTGGAAATGTTGTTAAGTTTGGTTTAGAGTTTGATGAAGATTATAAGATAGATGAAGATGCTTTTTTCTTTAATTTGGAGAGGGTTTTTAAAGAGACTTCACCTCGACCAAAATATGTTTTAGTAAATTTTCCACATAATCCGACAACTGCGACAGTTACGCAGGATTTTTATGTAAAACTTGTAGCAATGGCTAAAAAAGAGAGATTTTATGTGATTTCAGATATTGCTTATGGTGATATAACTTTTGATGGTTATGTTACTCCCTCTATTATGAGTGTAGAGGGTGCAAAAGATGTGGCAGTTGAGTCTTTTACCCTTTCAAAATCTTACAATATGGCTGGCTGGAGAGTTGGTTTCTTTGTTGGAAACGAAAAACTAATCGGAGCGTTACAAAAAATTAAATCTTGGCTAGACTATGGAATGTTTACACCGATTCAAGTGGCTGCAACAGTAGCACTAAATGGAGATCAACAGTGTGTAAAAGATATTACAGATAAATATGACCATCGTCAGGATGTACTGATAGAAGCATTTGACAGAGCAGGTTGGAACATAAGAAGAAATCAGGCAAGTATGTTTGTTTGGGCTAAAATACCTAAATGTGTAGAGCATTTAGGATCATTAGAGTTTTCAAAAAGACTTCTGATAGAGGCTCAAGTTGCAGTAGCACCTGGGATTGGTTTTGGTGAGTATGGTGAAAATTATGTTCGTATAGCTTTGATAGAAAATGATAACCGTATTCGTCAGGCAGCAAAAAATATTAAAAACTTTTTAAAACAATTTGAGGAAAATAAATAATGATAAAAGTAGGAATAATCGGTGTTGGAACTGTTGGAACTAGTGTTGCAAATATTTTAAAAGATAATGCTGATGTGATTTCTGCTCGTGCCGGAACTGATATCATTGTAAAACGAGGAGTTGTTAAAAACCTTGCTAAAGATAGAGGTTTGGATATTGTTATTACTGACAGCGTTGATGATGTGCTTAATGACCCAGAGATAGATATAGTTGTAGAACTTATGGGTGGCGTTGATGAGCCTTTTGAAGTTGTTAAAAAAGCCCTTAAAAGCGCAAAAGCTGTTGTAACTGCAAATAAAGCACTTTTAGCTTATCATCGTTATGAACTTGCAGAATTAGCAAAAGATATTGCTTTTGAGTATGAGGCTTCTGTGGCTGGTGGTATTCCTATCATCACTGCTCTTCGTGATGGTCTCTCTGCTAATCATATAGAATCTATTGTTGGAATTATGAATGGTACTTGTAACTATATGATGACAAAGATGACTAATGATGGTGTTGCTTATGATGACATCTTAAAAGAGTCTCAGGAATTAGGTTACGCTGAAGCAGATCCTTCTTTTGATGTTGGTGGATATGATGCTGCCCATAAACTTCTTATTTTAGCTTCTATTGCTTATGGAATTGATGCTAAACCTGAAGATATTCTTATAGAGGGCATTGAGAATGTAAGTCAAGAGGATATATCATTTGCTAAAGAGTTTGGTTATGCAATCAAGCTTCTTGGAATTGCTAAAAAAGATGGAAATGAAGTTGAACTTCGTGTTCACGCTTGTCTGATTTCTCAAGATGAGATGATAGCTAAGATTGATGGTGTAATGAACGGAATCTCTGTTGTTGGAGATAAAGTTGGTGAGACACTTTATTATGGTGCTGGTGCGGGTGGAGATGCTACTGCTAGTGCTGTTGTTGCCAATATCATTGATGTTGCAAGAAGTGGAAAATCTACTCCTATGCTTGGATTTGATAAGCCTATGGAGGGTAAATTAACTCTAAAAGCAACAGATGATATTAACTCAAAATATTATCTTCGTATAAATGTATCTGATAAAACCGGAGTTTTGGCTCGTATAACTAAAATCTTTGAAGATAACAATATTTCGGTAGAGACTATGCTTCAACGCCCAGTTTCTGCTAACTCTGCAAATCTTCTTTTTTCTACCCATATAGCATTAGAGAAAGATATTCAAGTGATGATGAAAGAGATTGAAGCCCTCGGTTTTGTAAACTCTGCTCCCGTTATGATTAGGATAGTTTAACTCTAAGTTGAAGATTCTAATCACAGGTGCAAGTAGTGGGATTGGTGAGGAGTTGGCTCGTCAATATGCCACAAAAGAAAACTCTCTTATTCTTCTAGCAAGAAGAGAAAAAAAACTTAAAAAACTTCAAACTGACCTGCTTTGGCATGCCAAGAGTGTTGAGATAGTTGTGGTGGATGTTACAGAGTTTGAAAAACTTCAAGAAAAGATTAAAACTCTTTTGTCTGTGGATATGGTTATATTAAATGCCGGAATATCTTTAGGACATAACAAAGAGATAACCCCAATCGCAGAATTTAAGAGACTTTATGATGTAAATGTTCTTGCAAATCACGCTATTTTAGAGATTTTACTTCCTCGTTTTAAAGAGCAAAAGAGTGGTAAGATAGTTTTTATATCCTCTCTCGCTTCACTTTTTTCTATGCCAAGTTCCAAAGTTTACAGTTCATCAAAAAGAGCTTTAAATGCTTATGCTGAGGGTATTAGATATAAGTATAAAAATGACGGTATAAAAGTTATAAATATACTTCCGGGATTTATAAAAAGTGAACTTACAGATAAAAATGAGTTTCACATGCCATGGCTTTTGAGTACAAAAGAGGGTGTAAGTAAAATAAAAAATGCGATAGAAAAAGAGAGAAGATTTTATGCTTTTCCACTTAGATTTTATTTAATGATTTTACTTTTAAACTCGCTTCCACAATTTTTAAGAGATAAAATAGTACACTCCATGAATAATTAAGTAGCAGGATATTTAGCATGAGAAACTTTGAGACTATAGAGAGTGTTTGTGCATACTGTGGTGTTGGTTGTGATATAGCAGCAGAGGTGTCGGACAATAAAATAGAAAAAATCTTTGCCTATAAAGATGGTGTTGTTTCAGAGGGTAAACTCTGTGTTAAAGGTAAACATGGATATGACTTTGTTGATTCTAAAGAGAGAGTTAGAACTCCTAGAATTAAAAAAAGTTTTTTAGAGAAAAATCCTGCTATAAAAGAGGCTATAAACCCATCTTTGGTTGAACTTGATGATGTCTGGTATGAGTGTGATGTAGATAGTGCTACGACGGCATCTGCAATGAAACTTCAAGAGGTTCAGGCAAAGTATGGCAAAAAATCAGTCTGTTCTATCGGTGGGGCTAGAACGAGTTGTGAGAGTGCTTACTTGCTTCAAAAATTTACTCGTCAAACTCTTAAAAGTCCACATGTAGATAACTGTGCTAGAGTATGTCACGCTCCTTCTCTTAAAGGTATGAAGATGACTATAGGTGAGGGTGCAGCTACTAACCCTTACAACGATATATATGATTGTGAATTTATGATAGTTATCGGCTCAAACACTACTGAGGCTCACCCAATTATCGCAAATCGTATAGTAAATACGGCAGGAAAACATGATAACCTTGCTGTTTTTGATGTTCGTGAGATTAAGCTACATCGTGTTTCAAAATACAAGGCTATCATCCCTCATGAGGCAAATCTTCTTGTTTTAAATATGATAGCATATGTCATAATTGATGAAGAACTTTATGATGAAAAATTTATAGCAAACAGAACTAAAGGTTTTGATGAGTTTAGAGATAAAATCATAAATGACCCCTATGCAAATCCTAAATATTTTGAAGATATAGAGGGTTATGAGTATCTAACTAAGATGATTCCAAAGGTTGCTAGAGAGTATGCTCTTAAAAATTCTATGATATTTTGGGGACTTGGAATAACTGAGCATCTGGATGGTTCTTACGCTGTTATGGCGATAACTCACTTAGCATTAATGACTGGAAATATTGGAAAACATGGAGCAGGTCTTATGCCTCTTCGTGGACAAAACAATGTTCAAGGTGCTTGTGATATGGGAATGCTTCCATACTATGAGCCTGATTATCAAGATGCCAAAGAGGTTGGGCTTACAACCCCTCAACTCGTAGATGCAATGCTCAAGGGTGAGGTAAAAGCAGTTATAAATATGGGTGAAGATATAACTCATATACATCCAAATCTTAACAAGGTCAATAGTGCTTTTGACAGCTTAGAGTTTATTATGGTGCAAGAGCTTTTTATGACTTCTATCGCACAAAGAGCAGATATAGTTATAGGTGTGAAATCAGCTTATGAAAAAACAGGTGTTTATGTAAATGCAATGAGAAGACTGCACCTTTCTCAACCACTTGTGAAATCAGATCTTCCAGATGATTGGGAAATTATAAAAATGCTTGACAATAAAATGGATGGTGATTACAGCTATGAAAATTCTAGTGATGTGTGGGATGAAGTACGAGAGGTAGCACATAGAAGATTTAGTGGTGCTTCATATTTGAGACTAGAGAGACATCGAAAAAGAGGCTTACAGTGGCCTGTATATACAGAAGATACTCCACGACTTCATCAGCTTGATTTTAGAACAGAAGATGGACTTGGAGAGTTTCACTATCATCAGTATAAGCTTCGTGGCATGATAGAGGAGATTTTAAATAAAAAATTAACAGGCTACTATCTGACAACAGGCAGAACTATAGCTATGTATAATAACTCTGCACAAACAAGACAAAGTGAGAGTTTGGTAAGTCGCTACAGTGAAGATATTTTACTTGTTTGTGAAGAGGATGCAAGTGATTTTAGCAGCGAAAAAGTTATATTGAAAACTGAAAATGGAGAGACAACTCCATTAACAGTAAAGTTTACAGATAAGATTCAACCAAAAACACTCTTTAGCACTTTCCATTACGCAGAGTCTAATATAAATGCTCTGTTTGGAGATGCAAGTGATGAGTTGATAATGACTGCTGCGTTTAAGAGTGTAAAAGTGGAAGTAATTAACTGCTAGTATGAGCAGATCAAAAGGAAACTTAGCTGAAGACAAGGCATGTGAGTTTTTATATGATCATGGTTTTATGATTGTTGAGAGAAATTTTTACTCTCGATTTGGTGAGATAGATATTATCGCTGTAAAAGATGAGATTTTACATTTTGTAGAAGTAAAAAGTGGGCTTGATTATGAGTCTGCTATACAAAATATAACTCCAAAAAAACTTTCTAGAATCATAAGAACAGGGGATGTTTATATGAAGAAAAACTCTCTTGATGTGTTATATATGTATGATGCTATGGTTGTTACTCCTAAAAAAGTATGGCATGTGGAAAATATTACACTTTAAGTAAGTTTATAAATATAGTTTGTATGATTTTATTAATATTTAATACATAAGAGAGTATTCTTTTTTAAATAAAAACCCTTTAAGGATGTTAAATGAAAAAAGTTATATTGGCATTAGTAACTTGTGCAACGCTTTCACTTGCTAGTGAAGCTACGGTAGATGCAACTATGAAGTTGATGAAGCATGGTATGGATCAAATTCAGTTAGGTTTTATGTATAACTCTAAAGATGATATTAAGCAAGGTATTGAGACTGTAGAGAGTTCAAATGCTATTTTTAAGCGTGTTAATGTTGCTGACTTTATGAAAAACAATAAAGTTACAGTAGCTAACAATATCAATAAAAATATGTCTAAAGATTTAAAAGCATTAAAAAAAGCTGTAGACTCTGGTAAATATACAGAAGCAACAAAACAGTATGGTGAATTGTTGAGTCAGTGTATCGCTTGTCATACTATTATTAGAGGCTGGTAAAAATACCCCTTCAAAAACTATAACACCATCTTCTGCATGGTGTTATCCTCTTCTCTCTTTTTTAAAACTTTCACTTAAGTAATGATATAATACTAAATAATTATTATATATGGAGAATTTTATGCAGGCAAAGATATTTTTTGGTTCATCTGTGGGGACAAAAGAGAAGAGTAGTGAGAGAAAAAGTCCTTTTAGTGGGGATGTGGTTTCATTTGCTCCTATTTGTGATGGGGATGATGCTAAAAAAGCATTGAAAATTGCACAAGAAGCTTCAAAAACTGCTAAAGCTTCGACACTATCTCAAAGATGTTCTTGGCTTTTAGATGTAGCGCAGAAATTAAAGCAAAACAGAGAAGATATAGCTAAAACTATTACTGATGAAGTTGGTAAACCTATTGCATTTGCAAGAGTTGAAGTGGATAGATGTATCGAGACTGTTACTCTATCTGCTGAGACAATGAGAACTATGAGTGGTGAGACTATAAATACAGATGCGATGGCTAGTGGTAAGAAAACAACAGCATTTTTTTCTCGAGTACCAGTTGGTGTTGTTGTGGCTATCACTCCTTTTAATTTTCCTCTAAATCTCATAGCACATAAACTTGCACCTGCTTTAGTTGCTGGTAACGCTGTTGTTCTCAAGCCAACTCCTGAAGCTCCTTTGACTGCTTATAAATTTGCAAAACTTTTTATAGAGAGTGAGTTTGCCGTTAAAGATGCACTTAGTGTTGTTTATGGGGATGCTGAGGTTGGAAGTGCTTTGATAAGCAGTGATATTCCTCGTGTTGTTAGTTTTACAGGTAGTGTTCCTGTTGGAAATATCATTACTAAAAGTGCCGGTATAAAAAAAGTTGGCTTGGAACTCGGTGGAAATGCAGCAACTTACATAGATAAAAGCGCTGATTTGGATTTGGCAGCTTCAAGATGTGCGCTTGGTGCATTTGTAAATTCTGGTCAAGTCTGCATCTCTCTTCAACGAATCTATGTAGATGCAGAAGTTTATGATGAATTTTCTATAAAGATGGCTAATGAAACTAAAAAACTGGTAGTTGGTTCACCCTATGAGGATGATACTTTTTTAGGACCTCTTATAGATGATGATGCAGCAGAGAGGGCAATGAGTTGGGTACAAAATGCCATAGAAGAGGGTGCAAAACCTCTACTTGAACCTAAGCGTGATGGTAGAATGTTTTATCCATGTGTGATGGCTGATGTAAGAGATGATATGGCTATAGTATGTGAAGAAGTTTTTGCTCCGATAGTAAGCCTTGTAAAAGTGAACTCTTTTAATGATGCACTTCCTCGTATGAATAATTCACCTTATGGTTTGCAGTTTTCAGTCTTTACAAATGATTTGAAGCTTACACAAAGAGCGATAGATGAACTTGATGCCGGTGGAATAGTTATAAATGATATGCCGACTCTTCGTTTTGATATTCAACCTTATGGTGGAGTAAAACTTAGTGGAGTAGGTCGAGAGGGTCCTCGTTTTGCCATTGAAGAGATGACAGAGATAAAATCAGTTGTGATTTGTTAGATGAGCAAACCAAAAGCTATCATAAGTGCGTGTCTTTTGGGGCATCGTTGTCGTTATGATGGACAAACTAAAAAAACTACAGAAGTAGTTGATGCTTTTAGTGAGTATGAAGTTATCCCTTTTTGTCCCGAAGCACCACTTTTTGGAACTCCAAGAGAGAGAATAAGTGTCGTAAATATTGATGGTGAAAATAGGATAATTACCGATAAAACCAACAAAGATGTTACAAGACTTTTAGAAGATGAAATCAACTCATTTATAGAGCAAAATCCACATGCCAAGAGGATAGTCTTAAAATCAAAATCTCCAAGTTGTGGTCTTGGAACTACTCCTATCCTAAATAAAGAGAGAGAAAAAATAGCATCTGGAAACGGAATTGCCGGAGATGTATTTTTAAAAAGTTATAAAAATATAGATATAAAAAATGAGCATAACTTTTGAGTTTATCAAAAGTTATTTAACTATGTTGTCTTCAAACTCCACTATAGCTTTAAGTCCACGACTCTCATAGTAAACCCATCTATTTGATTGTATGGTAGTTGTCTCTTTTGCTGATGGGTATCCTCTGGTAATCAAAACTGCTTCTTTAGAGATACCTTTTGTGATTTGTGCTGAAGTTATAGCAGCTAGTTCAGAAGTGTTGAATCTGCTTAAATCTACTTTTGTTTTTCCAAAGTATTGCAAGGCAACCTGAGAGATGCTCATTCCGGTCTGTTTAATAGTGTTTTTTAAAACAATTTCTGCTCCATTGTTGATAAATATGAGTTTGTTATTATCTACATCTTTTATGGTTATAATAGAGTTAACAGGAATAAGAAAACCTTTTGCACCGTTTAT
>JAYELK010000054.1:0-19699 GCA_034717415.1 Campylobacterota bacterium
TGAGAAGAATCACTACTAAATAAATATGGCTAGGTGGATTCGACTCAAAAACTACAAAAAACTTTTATGCAACAGTTCAAAACAGATTTCATTTTGCCATAAATGGACAAACATCAGCAGAAATTATTTATGAAAGTGCAGATAAAACAAAACCATTCATGGGGCTACAAACTTGGAAAAACTCACCAGATGGTAAAGTTTTAAAATCAGATACAGTTATAGCAAAAAACTATCTTAGTGTTGAAGATATAAAAGATTTAGAAAGGGTATTTTGATTATATTGAAAGAATTATAAAAAATCACACATTGGAAATTTCCATAATAATCATCCTATATTTAAGGGACAAAATGTCCTTTTAATCCATTATCTGTCAATTAACAGACACTTTGTCCAAATAACTTAAGATTTCTTGTTAAAAGGACACTCTATATTTAAGAAATATATTATAAAAAATAAAAAAAACTTCATTCTATTGCATTTTGTCATATATTTTGATAAATTTAAAATTTATTCGGACATATAGAGTATGCTGTTAATAAATTGATTTAATGTTTTATGTGCTATTATGTTCCTTGAATAAATAGTTAGAGGATGGAAGATTTCACATTAATCTCAAAAGATTTTGATGGTCAAAAAGACTATATCAGTAGAAAAGGACTGACAACAAAGTATAATCTAAATATTGATTATCAAAAAGGAAGTTTTAATATCAATATAGACTTTGATGAAATAGATGAAGGCGTAAATTTCTTTTCTTTAATTGGTGACGCAAACCTGATGCAATTAGTTATGTTTTCTGCTTCACTTGTAGAGTTATATATTCAAACAAGAAGTGAAAAATACTTTGCAGATGCTCCACTAGCTAAGAAAGAATAAATATAACAAAACGCAAGCCAATAGTTTAGATATAATTATAGAAATACTACTTGGAGTAACCAATGCCTAAAATATTTGAATACCTTGGAATTATCATAATGTTTTACTCAAATGAGCATGAGCCAATTCATGTTCATGGAAAACATCAAGGTCTAGAATCAAAAGCTGAATTTATTATTGTAGATGGGAAAATCATTGAAATTAAGATAAGTAATGTTAAAGGTAAAAAACCTTTATCACAAAAAGAGCTAAAAGAGTTTAAAAATTTTGTAGAAAAGTTTAAAGATGATATTGTTCAAAAATGGATAGATTATTTTGTTTATCATAAATCAGTTCAATCTATTAAAATTGAAGGAAAGGTAAAATAATGAAAACTATAAATATTAAAGAAGCAAATTATATATCCGAGTATAAAATACATTTCAAATTTAATGACGGTAAAGAAAATACTGTTGATTTCAAACCATTTATTTTATCATCATCTCATCCCGATATACAAAAGTATCAAAATAAAAAATTATTTGAGAATTTCACTTTAGAATATGGGGAAATTGAATGGAATGATTATGAACTAGCATTCCCTATATTTGATTTGTACCAAGGACATATTTAACAAGGTTTATAACAAAAACGTGGAGCGAATAGTTTACCTTTCTCGTTACGCCTCTCTTGAGGTGTAATGGAGTAAGTTGCATTGCTCTATGCATTCCATCTCAGGAGAGATGGAACGAGAACGAAACTCAATAATGGACAATTTGACCTTTGACACTTAATCATACTTATAATCTTATAGTTATTGGAGCCGGTGCTGCTGGAATGATAGCTGCCATAACTTCTGCCAAAAGAGGCAAGTCAGTTCTTCTTTTAGAAAAACTGCCAAAAATAGGTGTAAAACTCAAAGCTACTGGTGGTGGTCGTTGTAATCTTACAAATACTCTCTCAAATGAGGAGTTTATGACTCATTTTGGTCGTGATGGTCGTTTTATGCAAGATGCTCTAGGTGCATTTGACTACCGAGATTTAAGAGATTTTTTTACACAAATTGGCGTTCAAACTCATGTTCCTGACGGCTTTAGAGTCTTTCCAACCTCGCACAACTCATCAACCATTATAACTGCTCTTGAAAATGAGATGCAAAAGTTAGGTATTGAGGTCAGATGCTCACATAAAGTTGAACGGATTTTGTATGAAAAACATCAAATCATAGGTGTTAAATCCACATGCCATACCTTTTATACAGCAAATGTCATAGTTGCAACCGGTGGCTTGGGTTACCCTACTCTTGGAGCAGAGGGCGACGGTTACTCTATGGCTACAGAGTTAGGTCACAAAGTAACTAAACTTTATCCTGCTATGATGCCTCTAAAAACTAGAGAGAGTTGGGTAAAAAATTGTCGTGCTGATACCATGGCAAAAGTTGAAATAAAAGTAGATATAAAAAAACATAAAAAACTAAGAGCAAAAGGTGATTTAATCTTTACAACAAACGGGATAAGAGGTCCTGTCGTTTTAGATTTTGCCAGAGAGATAACTCCACTTTTACAAAGGTATGGTGAAGTTCCACTACTTCTAAATCTCACAAAAGGGATGAATGAGGAACAGATTACAAATCATATAAAGAGTGAAGTCTCTAAAAATCCAAGTGCCATGATAGTAGAGCATCTATCTACCCTACTTCCACGAGCCATATCTACAGAGTTATGCCTACTTTTAGATATAAACCCACATGCCAAGCACAAAACGATAGAAGGCATAAAAAGAGCAAAACTCATACAACTCTTAGCATGGACACCTTTAACCATAACAGGAGATGACGGCTTTAAAATGGCGATGATAACTCGAGGTGGTATCAACCTAAAAGAGATAGACCCAAAAACTATGCAGAGCAAAATTATAAAGGGGCTATACTTTTGTGGAGAGGTAATGAACCTAGACGGACCTTGTGGAGGTTACAACCTACAATGGTCTTTTTCTAGTGGATATTTGGCTGGGCATCTTGGTAAAAGTAGCGAATAGATGCAAATCCATAGGGTTTAATCTTTTCTAACATCTTCAGATGTCCAACTTCAACTATACCACCTAAAGCAAAAACTTTTATATCACATCTGCTTAAAAGTTCTTTTAAATCATCCACTCCTTTTGGCTCGCCCTTGTTTGGTGAACTGAAAATGGGACTATATGTTACAGCATCAGCACCCAATCTTTGAGCCTTTAGAACCTCTTCTTGAGTGTGGGTACTTATAATTACTTCAAGATTGAGACTCTTGGCATGTGAAATCTCATCAAACTGTTTTGAAGTAAGGTGAACACCCACTGCATTTAATTCTCTTGCCAAATCCACCTTTTGATGAATAAAGCTTTTCACACCCTCAAACTGTGAGCAGACTTGCGTAAAGTATTCAGCTTGTATATCGTAATCAGGGTTTGATTTATCACGGTAAAGTGCGTACTCTGGCATGTGGATTTGAAGTTGCTCATGCAAAATAGCACGGAAAACTGCCGGTGTATCTGTATAAAACTCTCTTGAAGTTATTAAATATTTTTTCATTTTAGTAGTGGGTTTCTTGATTTTGTTGGAATTTCAAAATTTACTTTTTGGGCTTCTGTATTGTTTTCATATCTATCAGCCATACTACTTACATGGTTTTGAAGTCTGTTTAACAAATAGAGTTCATCATCTCTATATTTTAATCTTGCCTCTTTTATAAAGTTTTGTAAAAACTCTAGTTTTTCTTCTTCACTCTCAAACTCTAAACTCTCTATAAGACTTTTAATCTCATCATATTCATCTCCACATGCCAAGAGAAAATCGTATGATAAATCCATTGTTTTCATAGTATCAAGTGCTTTTGAAAATGCAAAATGATTATAAAGCATAGATCCAACAAAATACTCAATATCTGAACTCTCAAACTCTGAATATTGTTTATCTTTATCACTAAAATATTTATGCCAGATTGTTAAAATCTTCTCTATTTTACTCGTCATAATCAACTCTCTACTATTTTTGATGCCATTATACATTAAACTCATATATATTATTATATAATTTCACTATATTTTTATGGAGATGTAAATGCCTGATAAACCTGCCCAAGAAAAACTAAACAAACGAGAAAAATACAAAGCCAGACTAAGACCATTTGACTACTTTGAACAGTTTGAATCTCTTGACTTTGAAAACTTGGGAGAAGGAGATAGATACTATCTTCAAGATTTTGGAATTTTTACAACAGACTTTTTAGAAGATGAGTTTACTATGCGACTTCGTATTCCTGCTGGAAGATTAACAACCGAGCAGTTTAAACATATAGCAGAAGTAGTAGACGAGTATGACCTTACCATCATCATAACAGCTAGAGCAGGACTTCAACTTCATGAACTTGAAGCCGATAATGTTTTAGAAATTTGGAAAAAACTAAACACTATTGGTCTAACTACATGGCAAAGTTTTGGCGATAATATCAGAAATATAGTTACAAATATTTATGACGGTCGTGGCAAATACAATGAGATAGAAACCTATCCTCTTATAACGCAGATGCAAGATTACATAGTCCAAAATCCTCGTTATGTCGGTATGCTGCCTCGTCGTGTTTCTGTTGCAGTATCTGGAAACCGTGCAAGTGTTACCTCATTTTTTGCAAATGACCTCTACTTTGCACTGGCAAAAAAAGATGGTGTTTTTGGATTTAATATTTACATGGGTGGTAAAAACAGCGAAATAGCCAAAGATGCAGATATATTTCTACTTCAAGATGAAGTATTTGACTTTTTCAAAGCCTTTGTTGAAGCTTTTTATCTACATGGTTCAAGATTTTCCCGTTCAAAAACACGACTATTTTATATGATTGAGAACATTGGTCTTGAGGCTCTTAAGGCTCACATACAAAACGAATATCCCAAGCCTTTTGAAAGTGCCGGAGAGTTACAACTAGAAAAAGTAGTCTTTTCTCAAAATGAACTGCTTAAAGATGGTACATATTCATACTGCTACCAAACAGATTTTGGTCGCCTAAATGCTGATGAGATGAAAGAGATTTCAGACTATGCATCTAGTAACGATATAGAGATTAGACTAAGTTTAGATCAAAATATTTACCTCTTTGGACTTAAAGAAAAAGAGGCTCCATTTGCTCCGGCAAAACTAAGTTCAACCATTGTAGCCTGTGCCGGAAGTCTATGCCCTTATGCAGTTTGGAGTATCAAAAATGAAACAAAATATCTTCCACTGCAGAAGATAAGCGAACATGGAATTACAGTTGGCTTTTCAGGCTGCGCTAAAGGATGTGGAAGACACTATCACACAGACATCGGTCTTATAGGTCTAAAAACAAATAACTTTGGAGATACAGAAGGTGGTGCTAGAATCTTTATGGGTGCTGTTCATACTGACGGTGTTTCCATCGGTCGTATGATATTTTCTATGGTTCCACTTGTTCATCTTCATGATACTCTTTCACTCATTATCACCATATATGAAAAAAGTGGCTATAAAAACTTTGAAGAGTTTGCACAAAATATCTTAAACAGATACTCCAGTGAATTTTTAGCTTTATGGTTCTTAGCCAACCTGCAAACTTCACAAACTCTTAAGCTAAAATCTGAAAAAAACTTTGAACTGGGAACAAAAGAGAGTTTTGAGTATGAAAAAAGTCTGCTTAGAACAACTTTTAACGAAGTGGATTTTTTAGAGCCTATGGATGAATCATTTTTCAATGCAGTTAGTGCTATGAGTAAAAAACTATGGACAGTTGCAGGAGAAGATCCGATGTATAAACCATCTATAAAGAGAACTAACTTTCGTTAGGTCTTCTCTTATGATAAATCTCTCAACCAATAAACAGTTTGATATTACAGTTGCAAACACAAACAAAGCTTTAGCAGAGATTATTAAAAGTGCATCGCCAAAAGAGTTAGAACAACTATCACAACACAAAGATTTAAAATCACTTTTAAACTCGCTACTAACTCAAAGTTTACAAAATCCTCAATCTGATAAACTACTTTTAGAACTTCTAAAAAACAACCCTACTCTTAAAAATCTTAGTAATATTTCAGATAGCATAAAAGATTTGCTAAGTCTGATTAAATCAGATAAAACTCTTTTAGCACTTGAAAAAACACTACAAAACTCTCTTTTAGATATAGGTAAATTTACCAAGTCAGCCATAAAACAAAAACTTGAAAACTCTGGTGTCTTTTTAGAATCAAAACTAAAAGATGGAGTAAACATGAAAGAAGTTATCTCATCTGATTTAAAAGCTATTCTACTTAAAGCTAGTGATGAGATTTCAAAATCAGCACGACCAAACCAAACTGAACTTCTAAAACAGATAGAGAAACTTACTTTAACAATTGATTATCATCAACTATTATCTCATCTCTCAAACTCTTCATCTATCTATCTACCATTCTCATGGGAACAACTTGAAAATGGCAACATAAATATAAAAAAAGATAAGGAAGATAAGTTTTACTGCGATATTGAGTTAAAATTAAAAGAGTACGGAGAGCTAACTCTTAAACTGGTTCTTTATGATAAAAATCAACTAAACATTCATATATATTCTGATAATTTTAAGTTTAAAGAACTCATAAAAGAACATGTGGGAACTCTTCGCACGGCACTTATAGATGCACAAATCACACCAAGGGAAATTAGACTTTTTGATACTAATAAAAATAGTTCTACTTCACCATATGAAAATAACTTCAATCATATAGAGATAGGTTTTGAGGTAAAAGTATGAAAAAAGCTGCCGCATTAAGATACAACACAAAAAAAGAGAATGCACCAAGAGTTGTAGCAAAAGGAGAGGGTCAAACTGCCCAAAATATCATAAAAATAGCCCAACTTCACAATCTTCCCATAAAAAAAGATGAAGACCTCATAGAACTTCTCTCAAAAGTAGAACTAGACAAAGAAGTTCCCGAAGCACTCTACAGAGCCGTGGCAGAAGTTTTTAGTTTTATCTATAAAGTTAGTAATAAAAACTAAACTTTTTCTATCTTTACTGCATTATGATTGTAATCGGGTTGAAGTGATTCACTATCTAGTAAATCATTTGTAAGATAGTTAATCTCTGTATTGCTTATGGGTATAAATATAGTTTTTTCTATGATATTTTTTGTAATGAGTGTCTTAGTTATAAGCTCTCCCCTTCTTGAAATCACTCTTATCTCATCTCCTGTTTTAACTCCCAAGACTTCTGCATCTACTGGATTTATTTCACAAAAATTCAACTCTTTATATTTTAGTAAAACTTTTGCATGAGTTGTTTTTGTCCCACTATGCCATTGATCTCTTGTTCTGCCTGTCAATAATATAAATGGATACTCTGCATCTCTTTTTTCACTCAACTCTAAATTTTGCACAAAGAACAGATTTCCTTTTTTATCAGGTGTTAAAAAACTTTTTATCTTCTCTCCCCAGACAAAAGGTTTTATAGAGAGATCATCATAAGAAGCCTCACTAATATCCATGTATGGATTAAGTTTTGTCATCTCTTGATACTCTTGAAATATCTCCTTTGGATTTTTATAGTTAAACTCTTTTTCATATCCCAATCCACATGCCAAGAGTCTAAATATCTCCCAATCAGATTTAACCTCCCCCAATGGTTGAGTTAATATCTCCTGTTTTGTAATAGTTCTATCAAGATTAGTCTGTGTTCCCTCTTTTTCTCCCCACGGTGTTGCTGGAAGTCTGATGTGTGCAAACTTGCTAGTTTGTGAATCATCATAGGCGTTTATCTCAACAACCATAGGTATCTTTTTTATCAACTCCTCCACTCTGTTTCTATTTGGAAGATGATAGACTGGGTCAGTATGACAAATAATCAAAACATCAAGATTGGCTTCTAACATTTGAGTTGCAGTTAATCCTACTTTGTTTTCTATCTTGGTAGTATTCCAAAATTTTGATACCTTTTTTATACTCTCTTCATCGAAACCAAGATGAACTCCGAGCATAGTTGAGAGTCCACCAACTTCTCTTCCTCCCATAGCATTTGGCTGACCAGTCAAGCTAAACGGACCATTTCCATCTCTAAATATTTTACCGGTTAAAAGATGGGTATTTATCAGTGCCAAGTTTTTATCTACTCCTTGAACTGATTGGTTTAGTCCCATAGTCCAAGCTGTTATAATATTTTGGCTTTGAGAATAAAGTTTAAAAAAATCATCAAACTCTTTGCTACTTAAGCCTGTTCTAGTTAGCATCTCAATTTCTGACACTTTTTGAAGTTCCTTTTTTAATAATTCAAAACTGTTTAGATTATTGGAGACAAACTCTCTATCATAGAGATTTTCATCTATCAACCTTTTAGAGATTAGGTTAAAAAAGTCAATATCACTACCTACCTCTATGGGCAAATAAATGTCAGCTATTTTTGCACTCTGAGTATAACGAGGGTCAATCACTACCACTTTTAGACCTTGCTTTTTAGCTTTTTTAATTTTCTCATGAAAAATTGGGTGTGCTTCTGCTGTGTTTGCCCCTGCTAAAATCAACAAATCAGATTTAAAAATATCATCCATTCTAAGTGGCACAAAATCAGCTCCTATAGATTTTTTATAACCTACAACTGCACTTGCCATACATGTACGACTATTTGTATCTACACTATTTGTCCCAATAAAACCTTTTCCTAATTTATTAGCTATATAATAATCCTCTGTTAAAAGTTGTCCAGAGAGATAAAAACCTATCTTTTCTTTTGGAGTCTTTTTTATCTTATCTGCTATAACAGTTATAACTTCTTGCCATGTAGAAATTTTATACTCATCTTCTACATCTTTTCTTACTTCCGGTTTTAAGAGTCTTGTAGAAGTGTTCACACTAATAAGTTGAGAAACCCCTTTAGAACAAAGCTTTCCCCTAACTTTTTCTCCATCAAATTCTAAAGGACAACCGACTCCACAATATCCACAAACTGATTTTATCATTCATAAACTCCATTTATAGTATTATACACTATCAATTTATTTTGGAGATTTAATGGCAGGACTCAAAGCATTAAAAGGAGAAGGAGACTGGAAAACACTTCTAGCAGCTTTTCTATATTTTGATTTTAGTTTTATGGTGTGGACTATGCTTGGACCACTATCAACGGAGATAACTGAGTCATTGGCACTCGGTGGTTTTATAATTAGTGCAGGGCAAAAAGCGACTCTTCTATCTATCCCTATCTTAGCGGGTGCTTTACTTAGAATAGTGTTGGGATTTGGTGTTGATAGATTTGGAGCTAAAAAACAGCTCTTGCTTCGCAACTTGTTGTAATCTTGGTACTTTTTTACGCATACTTTAGAGGCTCAAACATATCTTACGATGAGTTGCTTGTAGTTGCACTCGGTCTTGGCTTTGCAGGGGCTTCTTTTGCAGTTGCTCTTCCACAAGCCAGTCAATGGTACCCAGCAAAACTTCAAGGTGTTGTTCTTGGAATTGCAGGAGCCGGAAATATAGGTGTTGTTATCGACTTTTTATTTGCTCCAAAAATTGCTGAATTATGGGGATGGGAATCTGTTTTTTTAGTAGGTGCTGTTTTATCAAGTATCATCTTTATAGCATATATATTTATGGCAAAAGATGCTCCGGCTCATATCTATACTGCTCATCCTAAAAAGCTAAAAGATTACGCGAAACTGCTTAAAGATAGAGACACATGGTGGTTTAACTTTTTCTATGCAGTCAGTTTCGGTGGTTTTGTAGGATTTGCCGGATATATGAAGGTCTATCTAATGAACACTTATCAAGTTGATATGAGTAGATTTGGTCTGGATATACTAAGCGAAGAAAATGTTAAAGTTGTTGCTGGTTATTTTGGTGCTTTGTGTATCTTTGCAGGTGCCATTCTTCGTCCTGTTGGTGGTGCAGTAGCCGATAGGCTTGGTGGTATAAAAGCTTTATATATCTTCTTTGGCAGCGTAGCATTTTTAGCTATTTTAAATGCTGTTGTGATTCTACCCTTTAGTTTTGCTATTCTTATTCTATTTTTAATCATGGCAAGCCTTGGTATGGCAAACGGTGCAGTTTTTCAACTTGTTCCACAAAGATTCGATAAAGATATTGGAATTATGACAGGTATTATCGGTGCTGCAGGTGGTCTTGGTGGGACAGCACTTATAAAAACTCTTGGATGGAGTAAAGGTGCATTTGACGGTTACTCAGCTGGATTTATGCTCTTTGCTACTGTTGTTATAGTTACGATAATAGGAATCTCTTTAGTTAAAAATAGATGGAGAACTACTTGGGGAGTGGAAGCTGGTGGTAAAATTTAAAAATCACCTCTAAATTAAGAAAGGTCTGGATACAATACAATAAAAAAAGAAGTTAAATGTTTAATAAATTTGCAAAAGTTATAAGATGGACAATATTAGTGGGAATGCTTTACTCCTTGTATGTCGTCATACTAAAAGATGAAGTTGAGTTTAAAAATGAAACTGATGAAAAAGTTCTAGTTGAGATGGCAAAAACTGCAACTAAAAGTAGAGATGAGTTTATGATAAACAGACGACTTACTGAACTTTTTCCACAAAAAAAAGAGCACCAAGTATCTTATCTTGCATCAGTAAGAAAACAAGCTAATAAACTTTTAGATGCTCATGAGAAGTTGCTTTATCCACTACCATCTGGTAACTACAGATATGTTAAAAATATTAGATTTGGGCAAAAAAAAGATGGAGAGTTTGTTCTTATATTTAACCTGACTAAGGTCTTTAAGGAACAATTAGATGAAAATACTCAGAAAACTCTAAAAGATATATTTTATATCTCTCACCATGGGATCTATACGCATTTTGGATTTGAAAAAGGTATGCCACTGCTTTTAGTACCGACTTATGACAATTTAGAAAATATAACTATTATGGATTTAAACAGAACTACTGTGGAACTCCCAGAGTTGGGAGCAGATATTACGCCAGATAAACTTCCTCAAAAGTAAAGTAACCCTTTTCAAGTCCAACTTTTACAAGTTCTCTAGTCTCTACTTGAGTTTGTAAATATCGTTCATGTTGATTTTTATGATTATTTTTAACTTTTAAATAACCCCAGATTGATGCAATTAAGACTAATAAAAATGAAACATAAACACTGTTTTCAAGTTCATCATAAAGTTCGCTTACACGAACGATATTATCTATAACATAAACAGTTGGAAGAGCTATAAAACCTGTCCAAGCTATGTAAATTGTATTTTTTGACTTTACTTCATACTCTTCACCGTGTCGAAGATACTCCACATTTTGATTTATCTTTTGTTTAACAGACCTTACTTCTTCTAAATCATCACTAGCAATTTCCAAATCTTTAACATGTACAGAGGAAAGTTCTCCCCATCTATTTAAATCTTTATATTCCATAACACAATAAGAATCAGAAATAACTAACTCTTCAATCTCTTGAAGTGTTGGATTGTCATTTCCCAATCTTTTTTGCACTTCAACATAGAGAGCATCATATTTTCCATTACTTTTTATATCATTAGCTACTTTTTTTATATTAATCATGAATAGTTGTATCCTTGAAAAATTCATCCTCAACAGTTGAAAAACTTTCAAAAAATTCATCATAAGTAAAATAACTGTTTTCAAGACCCTCTTTTATCATGGCTCGAGTATCTGTATGTAAAGCCGTATATTTTAGATGTTGATTTTCATGATTTTGTTTAACTTTAGCATAACTCCAATAAGTAAAAGCCAAAATAATAGCAAACGATATATATACATAAGTACCGTGCGTATTATAAAGGTCGGAAAAAAGTGCAACAATATTATGAGCCATAAAAATAACCATAACACCTACACTTCCTATCCAGATAGAGTAAGCACTGTTTTTTGAATCAACTTCAAAATTTTCTAGCTGACGAAGTTTTAAAACTTTAGAATTCAAATCTTCCTTAAACTCTTTTATCTTCTGTGAATCATCTTCTTTAATCTCTAGTTCTTTAGCATGAACAGAAGATAACTCTCCATATCTGTTTAAATTTTTATATTCCCAAATATAGTATTCGCTATTATTGTGCAATAAACTCTCAATCTCTTCAAGGGTTGGATTTTGATTATTTAGTTCCTCTTGAACTTCATTATAAATTGTGTTATACATCCCATCAAATTTAATTTGATAAGCAACTTTTTTGATATTTATCATCTAGTATTTACTCCATGTAAGATAGACATTTTTTATAGCTATAATCAATTATAACTATAAAAAAAGTCCTATTAAATAAAAAAAGGCTACGGCAAGATACCATAGCCTTTTTTGTTTCTCTATTAGATTTATAACTAACTGTTTTTATTCAGCCGGTACTAAATCTTTTGTATCAGATTTTGCAGGTGTATAGATACCTATAAGACCTTTTACACCAACACTCATAACAACATTAAGCAGGAATGCTGCCCATGCTAAAAGTATAAGAGCACCACAAATAACACCTAGTATCATATAAGTGTTATATTCGCCATCAACATAAAGCATTCTTCTTAAAGCTCCTTCCATTGCAGCTAGCCCCATAAAACAACCCATACCTAAAGAGCCGATTATATGCGCCCAGAAGTGAAAGTTTGCCAGTTTTTGACTCCATAGTTTTACACCATTTGTCAAAATTGGGAAAAGAAGATAAGTTGTTGCATATAGAGTCATTGTAAGACCAACTAAGATAGCAACATGAACATGCGTAAATATAATCCACTGTGTATTGTGAAGAATTCTATTTAGACCCATATCTGCTTGTAAAATAGCAGCAGGAATAGCAATCATAAATCCTAAAATACCAGCAAGTAAAAATTTAAGCTCATTAGTCATTTTAAGAGGTTTAGCACTCCATAAAGTAACAAGAGTAATAAATACAGCGATACCTTGAGTTACAAGCTCAAACGCCGTTACCATCTCACCTGAAAGTAGTTTCATCATATTTGGCTGACCTTGGTCACCAAGTAAGTGATGAGACCAAACCATCCAAGAAACAACAAGTTCTAGTAAAAGTGCCGCTCTTGCAATATTTTGCATGAAAAGTTTTTTACCAGTGATTAACATTGCCAATAAGTACCAAGTACCCGCAACATAAATCAGAACAAGACCATCAGCAATAAGGTCAAGACCCCACCAGAAAAAGTTTTTGTATAAAAGAGCATTTACAGATGTATAATCCAATGCCATTCCAGTCATATCACCAACGATATATACTAAGATTAAAACACCACAAATTACAATTACTAAAGCATCTAGTAAAGTATCGATAGTACCACGAAAAATCGCAACAACAGGAAGTGAAACTGCCGGTTCTTTTGCATAAGGCTCACGACCAGTGATTTTATACCAGATATTTAGCATACCATCTATACCAAGTGCTGATAAGATAAGTGGCTTCATAGGTCTTTTTTCATGTCCAGCTTCTGTATAGAATACAGTTGCAAAGATATTATAAATAAATGCTAAAGTACCTACCATAATGATAGCAACACCACCAACGAACATAAGTCCACCAATAGGATTAAACTGAGTCATATCTACTGGTAGTGGCCAATATAAAGTGTATATCGGCGCATAATGATAAACTGCTCCACCTAACCAAGATATAAGTGTACCAACAGTTACAGAAATCCATGTAAAGTTAGCAAGAGGCATACTATATAAAGGTTTCTTCATTAAGTAAGGCACTAAGAATGTAAAGGCACCAAAAACAATTAAATATGTTGAACCAAATATACCAACAACTGGGTGAACGGTCAAAATTGCGAAATAGTGACTCTCATCAAAAAGACCCGGTACAACAGCTTGAGTTCTCATTAACTGACCCTCTAAAACAGCCAGACCATAATAAAGAACACCCATAACAACTGCACGCAGTGTTATCTTTTGCATAGGTGTTAGCCCATCAGCTTTAAGTCCACCTTCATTACCATTGATTAAAGTATTAACAAAACCCATAATTAGTTACCTCCAATCATTGATCGTGAATCATCTACATCACAACCTTTTACTACAATAGCATTTTTAATTTTCATATGAAGACCACCTGCCGGTCCTGAGTACTCTGTAGATTGAATATTATATGTACCGTTTTTATGAAATTGCCACATAAGGTCATTTCTACTTCCCGGTCCAACTTGCATCTGAGCTACCAGAGAGTTGTCTTGTCTAAATATACCAAAACCATAAGTTAAATCTTCAGATACAACATCAAATACAATGTATTTACCACATTCTATTTCCATTTGACCATCTGCATTTAATCTATCTTGTGGTAAAAAGAAAGCTTGTTTACCATACTCTGCACTATCTTTATCCTTGTTTTGTTTTGCAACAATATCAAATCTTTGCGTTGATTTATCAAAATCTGGACTTGCTTCAATCGTATGTCGTTTAAAGTCAGTCTCAACCCAAGGTATCTTGTTAAATGTAAATATATGGATACTTACACCCACGAAAATTAATAAACCAACATACATATAAAATGTTGCAGGTTTTACAATTCTTGGTTTTCCTGCAGGATTAGTAACACCCTGTGCGAACCAAGCGATAAGTATTATGACTGAAAAAACATATATAGTATATACAATTTTTAACAGACCTAATACGCCAGCGGAATCTTCCATCTTCACTCCCTTATATTATAATACCATCTTATACAATAAATATTATATTATGATAGTACGAGAATTATACAATAATAATTTTCTTACACATTGATTTACATCAAATAATAATTATAATATTTAATAAATTTAAAAGTTTTGAAAAAATGTAACTATTTTAACTCACCCCAGTTACTGCCTATGTTCATACTGGCTTTTAAAGGAATTTTTAATTCCATAATATTTTCCATAATATCTCTAAATCTACTGCCTAAAGCTTTAGCCTCATCTTCATCAACTTCAAAGATAAGTTCATCGTGGATTTGAAGAAGCATTTTTGCATTTAATCTCTCATCTTTTATCACTCTGTTTATTTTATTCATAGATAGTTTAATCAAGTCAGATGCACTACCCTGAAAAACACTATTTACAGACTCTCTCTCATATGCCGCTCTAAACATTGGTGTTGCGTTTTCATAGTCAAAATATCTTCGTCTTTTTAAAAGTGTCTCAACATAACCAAACTCTTTAGAACTATCAACTATGGAACGAAAATAACCCCTAACCGTAGGAAAACTTTCAAAATACTTCTCTATAATCTCTTTTGCCTCTTTGGTAGTTGTACCTATCGTTTGGGATAGTTTTTTCTGCCCCATTCCATAAAGCAGACCAAAGTTTACAGTTTTAGCAACACCTCTTTTACTCTTTGCTTCATCTTCACCAAAGAGTGCTATCGCTGTTTGCATATGTATATCTTTATCATGTTTAAAAGCATCAACTAAGACGCTATCTTGTGAAAAATGGGCAAGTAGTCTAAGTTCTATCTGTGAATAATCAATCCCTATAAGTTTCCTGCCTTTTGGCGCTACAAAAGCCTCTCTAATCCTCAAACCTAACTCACTTCTTGCAGGAATATTTTGTAGATTCGGATTTTTAGAACTCAAACGCCCTGTTGCCGTTCCAGTTTGAACAAAAGAGGTGTATATGCGATTCTCTTCATCTTCGAGAGAGAGTTTTAAAAGTGGTTCAATATAGGTTGAATATAACTTATAAACTTCCCTATACTCTAAAAGCATTCCGATTATCTCATGCTTGGCTTTTAATGAAGTAAGAACTTTTTCATCAGTTGAATAACCACTCTTAGTTTTCCTACCGACTGGAAGTCCTAGATGCTCAAAAAGTATCACTCCTAGCTGTTTTGTAGAGTTAATATTAAACTCACTTCCAGCCAGCTCATGGATATTTTTAGTAAGAGTAGCTAATCTCTCTTTTACCTCAACCAAAAACTTTTCTAAAAACGAACTATCTACTTTTATACCTGCTTTTTCCATAGTTAAAAGTGTAGTTATAAAAGGTACTTCCACATGCCGAGCTTCCTCTATAAGATGAGTTGCATCTTGAAATTTTAGCTTCTCTAAAAACAGATTATAAAGCTTTAGAGTTATAAAAGCATCTTCTGCTGCATATTCACATGCCAACTCTAACTCAACACTTGCGAAAGTCTCACCTTTTTTTACTGTATCTTTAAAAGCTACCATTGAGTGGTTTAGAAGTTTATCTGAGAGTTTATCAAGCCCCAAAGCACTCTCAGGATTTATAAGCCATGCCAATATCATACTATCAGCATATAGTTCTAAACTGTCATCATTTAAAAATCTACTCACAAAATGAAGGTCAAATTTGATGTTATGCCCAACTACTTTGTAACTGAATATTTTTTTTATAGCTAAAGCAGCATCTTCTTGACTAATCTGTTTTTGCACACCAAGATAAAAGTGGGCAAAAGGCACATAGTAAGCCTCCAAATCATTAAAAGAAAAGCTAAATCCGACTAATCTGTCTTTTTCATAATCCAATCCTGTCGTTTCTGTATCAAAGGCTACTATACTATCTTTATCTATAGTGTCTAAGACTCTATTTAACTCTTTTGCATCTGTCACAAGAGTAGATTTAAACTCTATCGTTCTACTCTCTTGAACCTCTACTTCTACTTTTGTAACAGCCTCTTTTTGATCAGACTCACTAACCATATTTTTGGCATGAAGCATACGAAGCACTGCATTTTGTTCATACTTTACAAGTTCATCATAGATATTTAAAAAAGGGTGTTCAACATCCATAAGATACTCTTGAAAATCTATGCTATCAAACACATCATGCTTTAGAGTTACTAACTCTTTAGACATATATGCTGCATCTTTTGACTCTATGAGTTTCTTTTGGATAGCACCTTTGATGGTAGCTATATTTTCATAAATACCGTCTAGCGTCTTATACTCTTTTAAAAGTTTCTCAGCTCCGACCTTGCCAATGCCCCTAACACCAGGAACATTATCAGCTGTATCTCCAAGGATAGATTGATAATCTATAAATTGACTTGGCGTAACACCATACTTATCAAAACAGGCATCTTCATCCATAGTTTTTCTCTTAATGGCATCAATAACTACTATATTGCCATCATCTATAAGCTGATAAAGATCTTTATCATGAGAGACTACACGGACTATATAGCCCTGTTCTCTTGCTAAATGTGCTACTGTAGCTATCATATCATCAGCTTCAAAACCTTCCATGCCTAAAGTTTTATAACCCATCTTACTTATCCACTCTATAGCCACCGGAAGCTGCATAGTCAATTCCTCTGGAGGCGCTTTACGATTTGCTTTATAATTAGGGTCTATCTTATTCCTAAAAGTTTTGCCTTTTGTATCAATAGCAAAGATAAGATAGTCACTATCATGCTGTTTTTGCAAGGTCGAGATAAAGTTAGTAAATCCGGTTAAAAGCCCAGTTGGAAAACCGTCCCTATTTTTCAGATGTTGTGGAAGTGCATAAAAACTACGAAAAAAAAAGCCAAAAGTATCTATAATAGTAACTACTTTACTCATCAATCACCCTATATCGTATCTAACATATCATCAACAGAATCTTCTAAAAGTTCGTGATTATATCCGGCATCATCTGCTTTTTTAAGTCCAAAGTTAATTGCTACTTCTGATAGTGGTTTATTTAATGGAATAATTGTTTTTACAATATGAAGTGCCATGCTATACTCTCTAACATCATCCGGCGCAGCATTTGGATTGTCAGCATACTTAATCATATCTATAAATTCTTGATCAAATCCCCAATGTTCAAAGACTAAAGCAGTAACTTCTGAACCTGTAACACCTACATAAGATTTTTCAACCATAGCTAAATTATTGGACATCTCAACTTCAGATGCAAAACTTATAGTCTCATTATCTTGGATAATATTATTGGCAATAAGTATCTTACCCGTCTCTTGTAAAAATGAAGCCAAATATAACTTTTCTGCTTTTTGTTTATCGACTTTTTTATACCAATTTAGCATTAAAACTGCTTGCATCGATGATATTTCAGCAAGCTTATCACTTGTGATACCGTATGGTTGGAGGTCTACATTTAGAAGTTTTCTAACAGAATTTCCAAGAGCGATTGATCTAGTCATACTCATACCAAAAAGACTGACTGCTTGAGCAACATTTCTTATCTCTTTGCCAAAACTATAGAGTGGAGAGTTGGCAGCTTTAAGTATATTTGCAACAATCATTGGATCACCCTCGATAACTTTTGCCAAATCACCTATCCCTGACTCTTCATCTGCATATACTCTATTTATGTCCATAATCGTTTTTGACAGAGGAGGAAGTGCTTTTATACTATCTATTATTGAGCTTTTCAAGACAAGCCTTTATTTTTTACTTATTATAACACTTTAAAAATCAGATTACAACCCTATTTCTTCCACCATCTTTAGCTTTATAAAGTTTCTCATCAACTAGCTTACAGGCATCTTCAATATTTTCAATATTATTTAAACCTGCAACACCAAAACTACAACTAAATTCAGGTACCGTTACCAACTCTTTTGTACCATTTTGTATGGCAACTCTAAGATTTTCTGCAACTTTATAGGCTTGAGTTTCATTCGCTTCTATAAGTAACATAAATTCCTCTCCACCCCATCTTGCAAAAATATCACTTTTTCTTGTATTGTTTGTTACTATCTCCCCAAGAGCAATCAAAGCTTCATCCCCTACATCATGACCATGTGTGTCATTTATATGTTTAAAATGATCCACATCAAACATGATTAAGGATAAGTCAGCACCATTTCTTTGTTGCCTATGGCAAGCTTCTGCTAAATATGTTTCAAAAAATCTACGATTGTATATATTCATCAAGCTATCATGATATACCTGTCTTTTTAACTCTACATGGTACTTACTTATGTAGTAAAAGACTAAAGTAATAAAAAGTGATAAAGAAAATATAGATATAATATGAAGCCAACTGTCTTTGTAAAAACGACTTAAATATTTACTCTTTTGAAAACTAATAGCATAAGCAACATTTTTTTTGCTTATAGAATTTTTTATAGGTATAAAACTTACAACATAGTAACACTTTTTATAAACAACAGATATTGAAAAATCTTCAAAATTATTCATTTTATTTTGAACATCATCTCTATTTTTTAAACTTTCACTAATTTCCTCAACATATTTTTTCATTATCATTGATTTTTGATACATAAATTTTTCATTTATTACACATTGTTCATAATTCTTTTTCTCATCTTTAAAAACTTTTGTGGAAACTACATCTTTGGATAGAATCATTTTTAAATCTATATCTTTAAATGCTCTTTGATATATACTTTTAAACGAACCAATAGAGTGAGAAATCTCTACACTGCCTATATGATTTTCTTTCTCATCAAAGAGTGGGTAAACAAACCTATACCCATTAAAAACTCTACCCTCTTCAAAGCCTTCTACTTTTACTTTATGCCCATTAGCACGAGCCACTGTTTTTCTTACTGTTGCTAAATTATCTCCAAATTTATCTGGTCTATGAAATCTTAAAAAACTATCATTGTTTGGCATGTGAAAATGAAGTTGCTGAATGTTATAGACTTTTAAATTATTATAAGTAGTTGATAGATGAGTATATAATTTTTTTCTAATAATATCCTTGTGAACATCATTACTTTTATAAGCATCTTTAAAAATATCTATAACCTCTTTTGTGTTTATAATATAATTAAAAATCAAATTTGATGTATTTCTGGGAAAAGACACCATTCCCTCATATTTATGTTTAGATTCTACTGTTTGTAACTTTAAAAAACTATCTAAATCTTTTGTTTTGTAAGTGTTAAATATATATAAAAAAGTTTTGAATGCATATACTTCATAATAATCAATCCTTTTA